>NZ_JBHYKG010000009.1:0-68186 GCF_042741245.1 Kitasatospora sp. NPDC058965 | reverse complement strand
TCCGTGGACGGTACCGGGCCCCGCGCTGCGGGATCAGTAGCGGTACTGCTCCGGCTTGTACGGACCCTCGACCGCGACGCCGATGTAGTCGGCCTGCGACTGGGTGAGGGTGGTGAGCTTGACGCCGAGCGCGTCCAGGTGGAGGCGGGCCACCTTCTCGTCCAGGTGCTTGGGGAGCACGTAGACGCCGACCGGGTACTGCTGGGTCTTGGTGAACAGCTCGATCTGGGCGATCGTCTGGTTCGCGAAGGAGTTGGACATCACGAAGGACGGGTGCCCGGTCGCGTTGCCCAGGTTCAGCAGACGGCCCTCGGAGAGCACGATGATCGTCTTGCCGTCGGCCTTGCGCCACTCGTGGACCTGCGGCTTGACCTCGGTCTTCACCACGCCGGGCAGCTTGGCCAGGCCGGCCATGTCGATCTCGTTGTCGAAGTGGCCGATGTTGCCGACGATGGCCTGGTGCTTCATCCGCTCCATGTGGGAGGCCAGGATGATGTCCTTGTTGCCGGTGGTGGTGATGAAGATGTCGGCGATCTCGACGACCTCGTCCAGGGTGGTGACCTGGTAGCCGTCCATCGCGGCCTGCAGCGCGCAGATCGGGTCGATCTCGGTGACGATGACCCGGGCGCCCTGGCCGCGCAGCGACTCGGCGCAGCCCTTGCCCACGTCGCCGTAGCCGCAGACGACCGCGACCTTGCCGCCGATCAGGACGTCGGTGGCGCGGTTGATGCCGTCGATCAGCGAGTGGCGGCAGCCGTACTTGTTGTCGAACTTCGACTTGGTGACCGAGTCGTTGACGTTGATCGCCGGGAAGAGCAGCTTGCCGTCCCGGTGCATCTCGTACAGGCGGTGCACGCCAGTGGTGGTCTCCTCGGTGACGCCCTTGATGGTGGCGGCGACCTCGGTCCACTTCTGCGGCGACTCGGTCAGGGTGCGGTTGAGCAGTTCCAGGATGATCCGGAACTCGTCGTTGTCGGCGGTCGACGGGTCCGGCGCGGCGCCGGCCTTCTCGAACTCGACGCCCTTGTGGATCAGCAGGGTGGCGTCACCGCCGTCGTCCAGGATCATGTTCGGGGTCTGGCCGTTCGGCCAGGTGAGCGCCTGCTCGGTGCACCACCAGTACTCCTCCAGGGTCTCGCCCTTCCAGGCGAAGACCGGGACGCCCTGCGGGTTCTCCGGGGTGCCCTCGGGGCCGACCGCGATGGCGGCGGCGGCGTGGTCCTGGGTGGAGAAGATGTTGCAGGAGCACCAGCGGACCTCGGCGCCGAGCGCGACCAGGGTCTCGATCAGCACGGCGGTCTGCACGGTCATGTGCAGCGAGCCGGTGATCCGGGCGCCGGCCAGCGGCTGGGTGGCCGCGTACTCCGCGCGGATCGACATCAGGCCGGGCATCTCGTGCTCGGCGAGCTGGATCTCCTTGCGGCCGAACGGCGCCTGGGAGAGGTCGGCGACCTTGAAGTCACCGTTGAGGTTGGACGACATGCGGGAAACTCCTCGCTGCGTGGGCCATTGCGTACGGGTGTGCTCGGCGGCAGAGCGGCTCACCGACGGCGGACGCCCTGCTGCTGCGGCACAATCCGTCGGAGGACCTCTCTCCCTCGACCCGGCACACGGCTCGGATCGACCGCCATCAGCAGCGACGTTTGGCACTGCTGACGAATCTACAACAAGCGGCCCGGGCCGGGGGGCGGATCAGTGCGAGGCACGCCCGGGTCCGCCCGGGGTGGCCTCCGGGTCGGGGCCCGCGGCCGCCTTGGCGGCGGAGTAGACGTCGGGCTCCAGGTAGATCGCGCGGGCGATCGGGACGACGGCCCGCATCCGCTCCTCGGCCGCGTCGATGGTTCGGGCGATCGACTCCGCGCTCTCCTCGGGGTGCACCCCGATCTTGGCCGCGACCAGCAGCTCCTCCGGGCCCACGTGCAGGGTGCGCAGGTGGATCACCGAGGTGATCGCGGCGTCGGCCAGCAGCGCCTGGCGGATCTGCCGCACGGTCGGCCGGTCGGCGCTCTCGCCGATCAGCAGCGACTTGGTCTCCAGCGCCAGCACCACCGCGATGCTGCCGAGCAGCAGGCCGATCGCGACCGTGCCGACGCCGTCCCAGACCCCGCTGCCGGTGATCACGGTCAGGCCGACGCCGAGCAGCGCGAGCACCAGTCCGACCAGCGCGCCGGCGTCCTCCAGCAGCACCACGGGCAGCTCGGGGGCCTTGGCCCGGCGGATGTAGGCGGCCCAGCCGATCGGGCCCTTGGCCCGGCCGGCCTCCCGGAAGGCGGTGGAGAAGGACCACCCCTCCATCAGCACGGCGAACACCAGCACGCCCACCGCCCAGTACCAGCCGTGCAGTTCGTGCGGGTGGCGGATCTTGTCCACGCCCTCGTAGAGCGCGAACAGGCCGCCCAGGCTGAACAGCACGATCGCGACCAGGAAGCCGTACACGTAGCGCTCGCGGCCGTAGCCGAACGGGTGCTCCTCGTCGGCCTCGCGGGCGGCGCGCTTGCCACCGATCAGCAGCAGCACCTGGTTGCCGGAGTCGGCCACCGAGTGCACCCCCTCGGCCAGCATCGAGGAGGAGCCGGTGAAGGCGAAGGCGGTGAACTTGCTGACCGCGATCGCCAGGTTGGCGCTCAACGCCGCGATCAGGGCTTTGGTACCGCCTTCGGCGCTCAACTCGGGAACTCCTTCGGTGTCTGGGATCGGGGTCGGACGGTGACGGCGGCCGGGGCGGGGCCGCCGTCAGAGGGTGACGGTGGCCCGGAAGAGCGTGCCCCGGCCGGACAGCTCGGTGTCGCTGCCGGTGGCGGGCAGGTAGGCGGACTGGCCCTTGGCCAGTTCGAGCTTCTCCCCCGCGGCATCGGTCAGCAGCACGCAGCCCTCGGTGCAGAGCAGGATCTGCGCGGCCCGGCCGTCCACCCGGCGCACCGGGCCGTCCTCGGTCAGCTCGAAGCGGGACAGCCGGAACTCGTCGATCGGGACCGGGAAGAGCTCCTCGCCGTCGGCGCCGGCCCGGGGCCGCAGCACGCCGGGGTCGCCGGCCTCGAAGCGGACCACCTTGAGCAGCTCCGGCACGTCCACGTGCTTGGGGGTGAGCCCGCAGCGCAGCACGTTGTCGGAGTTGGCCATGATCTCCACGCCGGTGCCGTGCAGGTAGGCGTGCGGGACGCCGGCGCCCAGGTAGAGCGCCTCGCCGGCGCGCAGCCGGACCACGTTGAGCAGCAGCGCGGCCAGCACGCCGGGGTCGCCCGGGTAGTGGCGGGCGGCCGTGGCGTAGCCGGCCCAGGCCGGCGCGCGCGGCGAGTCGGGCTCGGCGGCCAGCTTGGCGTCCAGTGCCGCGGCCAGCTGGGCCACGGTGTCCTCCACCACCACGGAGTCGATGGCGAGCACGGTGGCCAGCGTCTCGCGCAGCGCGGGCCCGACCGGCTTGGTGCGCAGCAGGTCGATCAGCGGGGCCAGGCCCGGCACCGCCAGCTCCTCCATCAGCGCGGCCGTCTCCAGCGGCTCGCGGAAGCCGCAGAAACCGTCGAACTCCTCCAGCGCGCAGATGAGTTCGGGCTTGTGGTTGGCGTCCTTGTAGTTGCGGTGACCGGCCCCGACCGGGATGCCGGCGGCCTCCTCGGCGGCGAAGCCCTGCTGGGCCTGGGCCCGGCTGGGGTGCACCTGCAGCGAGAGCGGGAGTTCGGCGGCCAGCACCTTGAGCAGGAAGGGCAGGGTCGGGCCGAAGTGCGCGACGGCGGCCGCGCCCAACTCGCCGACCGGGTCGGCCGCGATCACCTCGGAGAGCTCCACCTCGCCGTCGCCGCGGTCCACCCGGGAGGAGTCACCGGGGTGCGCGCCCAGCCACAGCTCGGCCTGCGGCTCACCGGTGCCCTCGGTACCGAGCAGGGCCGGGATCGCACTGGTCGAGCCCCAGGCATACGGGCGGACGGTGTTGGCGAGGCGGTCCATGACGGGCCTGCTCCTGTTCTCGGACGGTCGTGTCTGGGCTGACCCTAACCGACCCCGGCCAACGGTCGGGCGGCCGGCGAAGTCCGTGGGACGGGAGCCGGGGCCCGGCCGGCGCAGCCCGCCACCGGGCCCGGTGGTCGGCGCGGCCGGCGCCGGGTCGGGCACCTTCGGGGCGACGGGGCGAAGGTCGCCCGACCCGGCCCTAGCTCTCGACGCCCGTGGCCAGGCCCAGGTAGACGGCGGCGAAGTCGGTCAGGGCCACCAGTTCGGCGAGTGCGGCGAGCGGTTCGGGGCGGGTGCCGGCGAACTCGGTGAGCCGCACGTCGTGGTCGGCGGCCAGCCGGCGGGCCCGGCGCACCGGGTGGCCGGCCGGGGCGGGCTCGGCCGGATCGGCCCCCGGCTCCGCCGGGGTGTGCCGCAGCAGCAGCACCTGCAGGGTGAGCTGCTCGGGCTCGTCGACCCGGTCGCGGAAGAAGTCGTCCGGGTCGGCGCCGCCGCCCAGGCGCCCGGTGAACATGCCGCGGTGGCTGCTCAGCGCCTGCGGCAGCCGCCCGGTGACGGCGGGGCAGCCGGCCCGGTCGGCCAGCATGGCGGCGAACCGCTCGGCGGCCACCGCGGCCGGCTCGCCCTCGCCCCAGAGCAGCGGGACGGTGTCGGCCAGCTGTGCGGCCAGGCCCTTGGCGGGGTTGCGGTAGGCGGCGGCGTCCGGGCGGAAGCCGACCGCCAGCTCGTCCAGCAGGTCGGCCAGCCCGGCCAGTTCGTCCTCGGCCAGGCGCAGCAGGCCGACCCGGTCGGCCAGCGCGAGCAGTGGCGCGAGGTAGGCCCAGAACGCACCCGGGTCCTCGGCCGGCAGGTCGACCTGCGGATCCGGGCGGTCCGGCTCCTCGACCGCGGCCGGCACGTAGGGCAGCGGGAGGGCGCGCACCTGCTGGGCGGCCTCGGCCAGCGGGCGCCCCTCGGGGGCGAGCACGGCGAGGGCGCAGCCGCGCGCGTACGCCTGCTCGGCGAGCCGGATCAGGCCCTCCTCCACGCCGGTCGTCGAGAGCACCACGACCAGGTCCAACGGGCCTGCCCAGCCCGGCAGTTGCCAGCTCAGACCGGAGCTGAACGGGTCGCTGGGCAGCGCGTCGGCGGCGGCCAGCGGGTGGACCAGGGTGGCTCCGCCGCTCAGCGCGCCGAGGGCCTGCCCCGCCGTCAGCGCGGTTCCGTGCCCGGCCACCAGCACCGCGCGCGGGCGGCCCTCCGGGCGCAGCGCGGTCAGCGCGGGCCCGGTCAGGCGCAGCGCGGTCCGCACCCGGGCGCCCGCACCCGCCAGCGCCAGCAGGGCGTGGTCGCGGTCGGCGCGCGCCAGGGCGGCCGGGTCGTCGAGCAGGCTGTCGTCGAGCATGCGGCTGACCTCCTGGGGCGCCGGGGTGAGGCGGGATCAGGCGGGGCGGCGGGCCTCGTCCACCAGCAGCAGCGGGATGCCGTCGCGGACCTCGTAGACCAGGCCGCAGTCGGGGCCGGTGCAGACCAGCTCCGGCGCACCCGCCTCCTCGCGCTCGCTCAGCTTCGCGTGGCAGCGCGGGCAGACCAGGATCTCCAGCAGGAAGGGTTCCAGCGTCATCGTCAGCTTCTCCGTGGGTCGAGCGGGACACGACGGCGCCCCGGCCGGTAGTCACCCTACCGGCCGGGGCGTGCGGAGCGTCGGTCAGGCGCGGCTTCAGGCGCGCACGATGGCCAGCACCGCGTCGCGCAGCTCGGCCATCCTGGCCGGGTCCTTCGCCTCGACGTTCAGGCGCAGCAGCGGCTCGGTGTTGGAGGCGCGCAGGTTGAACCACCAGTCGGCGCCGGCCACGGTCAGGCCGTCCAGCTCGTCCACGCTGACGCCCGCCAGGTCGCCGTAGGCGGCCTTGACCGCGGCGGCCCGGCCGGCCTGGTCGGCGACCTCGCTGTTGATCTCGCCGGAGGCGGCGTAGCGGTCGTACTCCTCGGTCAGCGCGGACAGCGTGCCGTCCTGGCCGCCCAGCGCCGCGAGCACGTGCAGCGCGGCCAGCATGCCGGTGTCGGCGCGCCAGAAGTCGCGGAAGTAGTAGTGCGCGGAGTGCTCGCCACCGAAGATCGCGTCGGTCTCGGCCATCCGCTGCTTGATGAAGGAGTGGCCGACCCGGGTGCGCACCGCCTTGCCGCCGTGCTCGGCGACGACCTCGGGCACGGTCCAGGAGGTGATCAGGTTGTGGATGATGGTGGCGTTCTCCTCGCCCGCCGCCCGGGCGCGGGCCAGCTCGCGCACCGCGACCAGGGCGGTGATCGCGGACGGGGAGACCGGCTCGCCGCGCTCGTCGATGACGAAGCAGCGGTCGGCGTCGCCGTCGAAGGCGAGGCCGAGGTCGGCACCGACCTCGACGACCTTGGCCTGCAGGTCGACCAGGTTCTTCGGGTCGAGCGGGTTGGCCTCGTGGTTCGGGAAGGTGCCGTCCAGCTCGAAGTACATCGGGACGACGTCGAGCGGCAGGCCGGCGAAGACGGTCGGCACGGTGTGACCGCCCATGCCGTTGCCCGCGTCCACGGCGACCTTGAGCGGGCGGATCGCGGTCAGGTCGACCAGGCCGCGCAGGTGGTCGGTGTAGCCCTGCAGGGTGTCCTGCTGGGTCAGCACGCCCTCGGTGACGCCCTCGACCCCGGGGACGGTGACGCTGCCGTCCTCGGCGATCCAGCTCTGCACCAGGTCGCGGATCTCGGCCAGGCCGGTGTCCTCGCCGACCGGGGCCGCACCCTTGCGGCACATCTTGATGCCGTTGTACTGGGCCGGGTTGTGGCTGGCGGTGAACATCGCGCCGGGCAGGTCGAGCTTGCCGCTGGCGTAGTAGAGCTGGTCCGTGGAGCACAGGCCGATCTCGGTCACGTCGGCGCCGCGCGCGGCCGCGCCCTCGGCGAAGGCCCGCGACAGGCTCGGCGAGGACGGGCGCATGTCGTGGCCGACCACGATCGCCGTCGCGCCGGTGACCTGCACGAATGCGGCGCCGAAGGCACGGGAGAGGTTCTCGTCCCACTGGTCCGGGACGACGCCTCGGACGTCATAAGCCTTCACGAGCTGCTTGAGGTCGCGCACTGCGGCTCCACCTTGGTGTGTTCTGGGCCGGGCTTCCACGGCCCTCGGTCACGGTCTGTCGGCTCGGGTGCGGGGTGGATCCCTGAGGGTGCACGTCCGAGAGGGGAGCAGCGTACCCAATGCGCGTGACCGTTCGGGAACGCGCGGTTGTCGGCTTCGGGTCAGCTCTCGGGCGAACGGAGCACGCGCAGGTGGCCGCGGCGACCCGCCTCGGCCGGATCGGCGTCGCCGCCGCGCACCGGGCGCGGGCCGCGCTCCTGCGGGCGGGCGGCCTCGCGGACCGCGTTGGCCAGCGCCTCCAGGTCGTCGCTGCTGCGGCGCAGCGGGCCGGCCTCGGTGGCGAGCCGGACCACCTCCCAGCCGCGCGGGGCGGTCAGCCGTTCGGCGTGTTCGGCGCACAGGTCGTAGCAGTGCGGCTCCGCGTAGGTGGCGAGCGGGCCCAGCACGGCGGTGGAATCGGCGTACACGTACGTCAGCGTCGCCACGGCCGGTCGGCCGCACGCGGTCCGCGAACAACGACGTACAGGGCTCACGAGGGTGGACGGTACCGCACCCGGGCCCGACTGGCTAAGACCACCCGGGGGATGCTGCCGCGTGTCGCGTGGGAGCGCGCCCGTATCCGTGTTCGTGTGGTCCATTTCCCGGCCTCCAAGGACTACGCTCGTCTTTGATATGGACAGCTCCGCACCCCAACCGCCGGCCGGCCCCGCCCCGACCGGACCGCCGCGCCCCAGGCGCCGCGACCGGCACGGCCGTGGCCTGCGCGGACCGCTGGCACCGCCGCAGGTCCCGATCTCGCTGAGCCGGTCCGAGCTGTTCGAGGACTACGTCCGCGAGTCGGTCGAGCGGCTGGAGCGCCGCTGGCCGCAGCTGATCGACGTGGAGTTCGAGGTGACGGAGGTCCCCGAGGGGGACCCCGAAACGGCGCCGCCGGACGCGGCCGGGGTACCGCTGGGGCGGGTGGTACCGGCCCGCCAGGGGCACCGCAGCCGGATCACCGTGTACCGCCGCCCGGTGGAGATCCGGGCCAAGACCCGGGAGGACCGGGCCGCGCTGGTGCACGAGATCCTGATCGAGCAGGTGGCCGAGCTGCTCGGCCTGTCCCCCGACGCGATCGACCCGCGCTACGACGAGGACTGACCCGGCGTCGGCCGGTCGGGCGGACCCGACCGGCCGCCCGGTCAGTGCACCAGCAGCCCCGGGTCCGGGGCGGCGGGCGGGACCTGCACGTAGCTGTGGTCGTCCTGCAGCGTCTGGATGGTGAACATCGGCACGTCCTTGGTGGTCAGTGCCAGGATCCGGGCGGCCACCACCGGGCCGCCCTTCAGGGTCTCGACGGTCAGGCCGAAGCTGCCGTTGCCGCCGCTGGGCTCCGGCGCGGGCAGGGCCACGGTGCTGCCGGCCGGGATGTCCAGGTCCTTGCTGGTCGGGGTGCCGCCGTTGGTGCCGGCCGAGGCCGTCACCCGGACGCTCGCCGCGCCGTCACCCGTGGCGGTGAGCAGCAGGGTCGAGGTGCCGCCGCCGCGCGCGTCGGCCACCGAGGCGCGCTTGCCGACCGGGCCGGTGCCGGTGACCCAGGCGGCGTCGCTCTTGTTGCCGTTGGCCCGGTCGATCCGCACGGTGGCCAGCACCGGGGTGGCGTGCGCGGGGTCACTGGGCGTCAGCCGCAGCGCGGAGACCTGCTGGTGGGTCGCCTGCTTCAGGTCGACCGCGCTGACCATGCCGGCCTTGACGTGGATGGACTCGAGCCCGGCCGGGACGAACCAGCCGTTCGGGCCGGAGAGCTGGATCTTCAGGTCGGCGTCGTCCTGGCTGCTGGGGGCGGCCACGATCAGCCGGGCCCCGGACAGGTCGGTCGGCAGCCCGGGCAGCACCACGGTCGGCGCCGGGTCGGCCGAGCTCGGGATCCAGTCGGATCCGGCCGAGCCGTCGGAGGCGTGCAGGTAGACGCCGAGCCGGCCGCTGCGCACCGTCACCTCGACGGCCAGGTCGGTGTCCTGCTCGCCGGTCAGGCTGGAGAGCAGCACCGCCAGCGAGGTGCCGGGGTCGACCTTGATCCCGGTGCCGGCGTCGCCGGTGTCGATCGGGCCCTTGTCGCCGTAGAGGTGCACGTCGACCACGGCGGCGGTGGCCTCGGCGTCGTTCAGGCTGAGGTAGTCCTTGCGGTCGCCCGTGGTGCTGGCACCGGCGAACCAGAAGTGGGTGCCGGACGGCACGCAGGTGACGCCGGAGACGCCCATGCCGCGCTGGTCGCTCACGGTGGTGGTCTGGGTGACGGTGAAGCCGGGGGCGTAGGCGCCGGTGGCCACCGCGAAGGTCCCGGCCGCGGTGTCGGTGTTGGCGGCCGCGGCACTGACCGGGGTGCCCGGCTTGGCCAGGGCGACCCGGGCGTCGCTGATCTGCGCCTGCGGGGCGGCCGGCGAGCCGGACGGGGACCCGCTCGGAGCCGCTGAACCGCTCGCCGGGGCACCGCTCGCCGGGGCACCGCTCGCCGAGCCGGAGGCGGCGGGCTGGGCCGGGGCCGGGCCGGCGGCCACCGCCTGCGGGGTGATGTCGCGCACCGTGGCGGTGCCGCCGGGGGCGGTGCCGCCGCTGCCCGGGGTGAAGGCGGTCAGCTGGGTGCTGCCGCTCAGGCCCTGCATCGGCTGCGGGCAGACCGCGGCGGTCCGCTCCACCTGGGCGGCGGCGGGCGCGCCGGCGGCCCCGGCGGTGGGCGCGGCGGGCGGGCGCAGCTCGGCCACCCCGAACACCACGGCGAGCACCGCGACGCAGGCGAGCAGCGAGCGGCCGGTCCGACCGCCGGAGGGTCCGCCGGTGCGGGCCATCGCGCTGACCCGGTCGAGCGAGAGGCTGGGCATCTTCTTCATCGCGGGTCAGCTCCGTCGTGGTGCGGGTGGCCGCCGTAGCCGGGCTCCTGCGGGTCGTAGGGGCCGGGCTGGCCCGGCAGCCAGGGCTGCTGCGGCTCGCCGGGCGCCTGGTAGCCCTGCTGCTGGTAGCCGTAGCCGGTCGCGTAGGGGTCGGCCGGGTAGGGGTTGCCGTACGGGTCGACGGCCGGGTACGGCTGCTCGGCGTAGGGCGCCTGCTCGCCGTACTGCTGCTGCTCCGCGTACTGCTGCTCGCCGTACTGCTGCTCGGGGTACCCGGCGTACTGGGCGGCCTCGGGCTGGGCGGCGGGGTAGGCCTGGTACGGCTGCTGGGCCGCGTACGGGTCGTAGCCGTACGGGTCGGCCTGCTGGTAGTCCACCTCGGCGTAGCCGTCCTGGGCGTACGGGTCCTGGTGGAGCGCCGGCTGCTCGACGGGCGGGTAGGCCTCGCCGGCCGCCTGGGCCGGGATGCCGGACGCGCCGCCGTAGACGCCGGGCTCGTCGTCCTCGGTGGTCTCCTCGCCGCCCTCGCCGCGCTCGGCCATCCGGCGGGCGCGGCGGCTGCCCGGGGCGGGCGCCTGGGCCTGGGCCTGGGCGGCCAGTGCCGCGGCGGCCACCACCTCCTCGGGCAGGTCGTCGTCCTTGGTGCTGCGCCGACCGGGCAGCGCGAGCACCAGGATCACCACGCCCAGCAGCAGTTGGGCGCCGATCCAGCCGGTGTGGGTCAGCGGGACCGTGCGGGTGACGGCCAGCGTGCCGCCGGCGGCGGGGAGCTGGAAGCCCTGGGCCCAGCCGTCCACCGTGACGGGGGTGAGCTCGGTGCCGTTCAGCGTGGCGTGCCAGCCGGGGTCGGCCTGCTCGGCCAGCCGCAGCACCCGGCCGTCGGAGCCGGCCGGGACGGTCGCGTGCACCGCCTCGCCGCCGGCCGGCACCGCCACCGGCAGCGCGTTCGGCGCGGTGATCACCGCGCGGGTCGCCGGCACCCCGGTGACCTGCCAGATCGCGGTGCCGTTGTCCTGGCTGAGCCGGACCAGGCCGGGGGTGGTGTCCAGCTGGTCCTGCACCTTGGCGGTCAGCGGGTCCTTCACCACGACGTAGGCCACGCCGTAGCCGGACAGCGCGCGCGCCTGGTCGGCCCCGGAGCCGGCCAGCAGGCTGCCGACCAGCGTGGTCAGCCCGTCCTTGGCGGAGCCGGCCGTGTCCACCGTGCCCTCGGCCTGACCCAGGGTCAGACCGGCGCCGCGGACCAGCGCGTAGCGGACCGAGCCGCCCTGCGCGTCGCCGGCCAGCACCAGGGTGCGGGAGCGGTCGCCGGTGCCGGACTCGACCGCGATGAAGGCGGGCACCTGGCCGTCGGCGGTGCGGCGCAGCGGGCCCTGGGCGCCGCCCACCGCCCACCAGAGCGCGGTGCCCAGCGGGGCCAGCACGGCCGCGGCCACCACCAGGGCGGCCACCGGCTGGCGCCAGCCGAAGGCGATCCCGGCCACCCGGGCGTTCGCCCCGTCGGCGCCGATGGCGGCGGCGGCCAGCAGCGAGATGCCGCTGAGCAGGGTGGCCGGACCGGCCCAGGCGGCCACCGGCAGACCGCCGGAGGCCGGGGTCACGCTGGTGCCGGCCACCGCGACCGAGAAGACCAGGCCGGCCCCGGCGGCGCCCCAGGCGGCCAGCACCGCGCGGCGCCGGTCGGCGCGCAGCAGGGCGGCCAGGGCGGCCAGCACCACGCCGGCCGAGAGCCAGACCGGCGGTACCCCGGAGCCGCCGGGGTTGGCCAGCAGCAGCCCGAGCGCACTCGCCCGCGGCCCGCTGAACACCGGCAGCCCGGCCTCCAGCAGCAGCCGCGACGGGTGGGCCAGCACCTGCAGCGACCACGGCGCCAGCACCACCACCGGCAGCACCAGGATCACCAGGACCCGGCTGCCGAGCAGGCGCAGCGCGTCCACCCCGCTGCCGTAGGCGCCGCCGCGCAGTATCGCCGCGGCCAGCGCGGCCAGCGTCAGCGGGAGCGCGATGGCCCAGGCCAGCGGCACGAAGGCGGTGCACAGGGTGAGCAGCAGGACGGTCATCCAGGTGGACCGCCAGCCGGGCCGGGCGCCCTTGGCGGCAGTCTCCCGGCGGATGCCCAGGCCGGCCGCGATGGCGGCGGCGCGGGCCAGCGGGGGCAGCAGCACCATCAGCACCGCGGTGCCGAGCCGGCCCTGGGCGATCGCCCCGGTGGCGGCGGGCAGCAGCGCGTACGTCGCGCTGGCCCAGGCCCGCACCATCTTGGAGCCGAGCAGCGGGCGGGAGACCAGGTAGGCGCTGACCGCGGCCAGCGGCACCGAGAGCACCAGCAGCAGGGTGACGGCGAGCGCGGCGTGGTCGAAGAGCAGCCAGGAGAGCACCGAGAGCACCGCCAGGTACGGCGGGGCGGTGGCGGTGCTGCCGGTGCCGACGCCGTGCCAGCTGCCGGCGTACATGTCCCACAGGCCCGACGCGCCGTCCGAGGGGGGCAGCAGGGCGCCGCCCAGCAGCGTGCCGCTGCCCAGCAGTTGGCGACCGGCCAGCAGGGCGAAGACCAGCAGCGCGGCGAAGAGCATCGGCGCCGGGCGCCGGGCCAGCTTCTTGAGCAGGGCGAACTGCTCGACCTCCAGGACCTCGTTGTCCTCGTCGCCGCCGGTGGCCTCGCCGGCCCCGCCGTGCCGGCCGATCGAGCTGTCGTCCGAGCCGCCGATGCCGAGCGAGCTGATCACGCCCTCGACCGCCAGGCGCGCGGTGGCGCCGGGCGCCGGGAACAGGCTGCGGTCGTCCAGCGGGTCCACCGACCGGGTCCTGGCCCGGCGCTTGCGGGCCAGCAGCAGCCGGGGCAGCCGGATCAGCTCGTGGCCCAGGCCGGCGATCTCGTCGTACGCCTGCCGCGGGTCCTTGCCGACCAGGTTGGTGAGCACCCGCAACAGGGTGCCGAGCACCAGCCGCAGCAGCACGTAGGGGACGATCAGGCCGCGGGAGTTGGCCAGCAGGGTGTAGACGGCGCCGGCCTTGTCCACCCGGTGCGGGTGGGCGGCGCCGCAGTCGATGGCGCGCCGCTCGCGGCTGGCCGCCTCGGCGTGCCGCAGCACCGCGTCGGGTGCGACCACCACGCGGTGGCCGGCGGCGTTGACCCGCCAGCAGAAGTCGGTGTCGTCGCGCATCAGCGGCAGCGCCTTGTCGAAGCCGCCGAGCTGCTCGAAGACGTCGCGGCGGACCAGCATGCCGGCGGTGGAGACGGCCAGCACCGGGCGCACCTGGTCGTGCTGGCCCTGGTCCTGCTCGCGCCGGTCCAGGCCGGTCCAGCGGCGGCCGGAGCGGGCGATGGTGACGCCGACCTCCAGCAGCTGCCGACGGTCGTACCAGCTGCGCAGCTTGGGGCCGATGACGGCGGCCGAGGGGGTGGTGTCGGCGACCTGGAGCAGCCGGCGCAGCGCGTCGGTCTGCGGCTCGCAGTCGTCGTGCAGCAGCCAGAGCCACTCCACCGGCTCGGTCTGCCGCGGGCCGTCCGAGCGCAGGCCGTCGTCCTCGGCGGACAGCGGGTCGCCGAAGTCGTCCCAGCCGCCGGTGACCGGGTCGTAGCCGGAGGGGTCGAGGCTGTAGGGCAGGTCCTCGGGGCGCAGCGGCGGCGAGTTGAAGACCGCCTCGGCCACGGCGGTGCCGAAGCCGGCCCGGCGGCCCAGCACGACCGGGCCGCTCTCCGGCAGCCAGTCGCCGAGGTGGTCGCGCAGCAGCTGCGGGGAGGCGTCGGTGCTGCCGGTGTCCACCGCGAGGATCCGCTGCACCTGCCGGTCCTGCCCGAGCAGGCCGGCCAGCGCCTGCGGCAGCCAGCGGGCACCGTCGTGGCTGACGACGACCGCGGTGACCAGGTGGCGCGGGTAGGCGGGCGGGCGGCCGCCGCCGCCGAACCCGCCGGACATGGCGGGGGCGGACGGCTGGTCTGGGTAGCCGTGCTGGTGGCTGTAGGCAGTCATCGAGTGCGCAGGCCCCGGTTCCGAGTGGACGGCAGGTGGCGCACCACACTAACGGCTTCGCCCTGCGGCGGTGGTCACCCGGTCGGGGGCTGTGGACAACCCGGGCGCTGTGGACAACTCCGCGGTGCGCGACCGGGTGACGAGGGCGTGCGGAAATGCAAAAGCGCCCCGCCGAACCGGCGAGGCGCTTGCACAACCGCGGTGGATTCCGCACAGATTCTGCGAAGAGGAAAGTCGGTGCGCTCCTGGATGCACTAAAGGGCGGGCCGCCGCAGCTCAGACCGCGCTCTTCTTGAGCCGGCGCCGTTCGCGTTCCGACAAGCCGCCCCAGATACCGAACCGCTCGTCGTTGGCGAGGGCGTACTCAAGGCATTCCGATCGCACCTCGCAGGCGAGGCAGACCTTCTTGGCCTCGCGGGTGGACCCGCCCTTCTCCGGGAAGAAGGACTCCGGGTCGGTCTGTGCGCACAGCGCGCGCTCCTGCCAGCCGAGTTCCTCTTCCTCGGCGATGTCCTCACCGATCAACAGCTCAAAGAGCTCGCTCATTGGCGCGCCTCCTCTGCCCCTCTTGGCGTCCCCGTGCGTCTGGTCCCCGGCTTGGTTCGGCCGAACGACACGACTGAAATTACATGTGCGTCACTCTGGCTCAGTCAAGCCGAGCTCTGGTATTGGGTCCCGAATTCACTCCCCGGAACCAAGCCACTACAAATAGTGTACATATCCGGACAGAACGGACTTTCCGCAGCTCGCGGCCGACGCGGCGGGTCCGAACCGGCCCGTCCCCCCGCTCGGGGAGACGTCCGGCAGCCCGATCCGGTTGCCGTTCCCGGCGGAAGGGACCACAGTGCCCCTGCGACCACCGGCGGCCGACCTGACGGTGCACCAGCCGACACACCGCCACGACCCGTGATCAAACCGGTCAACGGCCTGCCTTCCCGGCGTTCCGCACATCGAAACCTAGAGTCTGACTTATCGCCTGATCCAGCGGTTCGCCGGACTTGTCCCACAGGTGCAGTAAGGGCGGACTTGACACGACCCCCGTCGAACCTGTCTCCTGGGGCGCATGTCAGAGTCCCTCGCCCCGCGGAGCCGCCAGGCCGTGCTCCGTCGTGCCGCGAGCACTCTGTGTCGGTGTTGTCGCCCCTGTTGTCGATAGGCGCGTCGACCCCCACCCGTTTCGGATCCTTCCGGTCCCGGCGCGCCTGCCCAGCAGCCCCGAGGCCGATCCCGCTGCCCCAGCCCCGCGCGGAACAGGCCCCACCGCCGACACCCGCGAGGACTCCCCCGATGCGCAGCCGAATCCGCCCCCGCAAGCGCAACCGCGACCGCAACAAGGCCGCCCGCCGCGCCGCCGCCCAGGCCGTCGCCGTCCGGCTGCCCGCCCCGGCCCGCCCCTGGGCCGACGGGCTGAGCGACGTCTCGATCGCCGGCGACCCGCTGGCCTTCCCGCACCTGGCCCGCACCGACGTCGCCGCCCACCCGACCACGGTGGCCGGCTACGCCCGGCTGGTCCGGGAGATCGCGGCCGACACCGCGCGCTGGGCCCCGCTGGTCCGCTACGACGCGCTGACCCGCTGGTACGCGCGGCTGGAGACCGGCCCGGGCTACGAGGTCTGGCTGCTCAGCTGGCTGCCGGGCCAGAGCAGCGGCCTGCACGACCACGGCCCGTCCTCGGGCGTGCTGACGGTGGTTCAGGGCGAGCTGGTCGAGCTGGCCGGCGGGGACCGGGACGGCCGCACCCTGCGCCCGGGCGGGCAGCGGGTGTTCGCACCCGGCTACCGGCACGAGGTGGTCAACGCCGCGCTGGAGCCCGCCGTCAGCATCCACCTGTACGCCCCGGGGCTGACCGAGATGAACCAGTACCCGGCCGCCGCGGCGCAGTTGGCCCCCGAGCCGTCCTGAGGCCGGTCGGGTGCACCGCTCCGGGCCTGGCAGGATGAGCGCATGCGTATCGTGGCACTGGCCGGCGGGATCGGCGGCGCCCGCTTCCTGCGCGGGCTCAAGGACGTGGTCGCCCCGGGCGACGAGATCACCGTCATCGGCAACACCGGCGACGACATTCACCTGTTCGGGCTGAAGGTCTGCCCCGACCTGGACACCGTGATGTACACCCTCGGCGGGGGCATCCACGAGGAGCAGGGCTGGGGGCGGGCCGCGGAGACCTTCGCGGTCAAGGCGGAGCTGGCCGCCTACGGCGTCGGTCCGTCCTGGTTCGGACTGGGCGACAAGGACTTCGCGACGCACATCGTGCGCACCCAGATGCTCGGCGCCGGCTACCCGCTGAGCGCGGTCACCGAGGCGCTCTGCCACCGCTGGCAGCCCGGCGTGCGGCTGCTGCCGATGAGCGACGACCGGGTCGAGACGCACGTGCGGATCACCGACGGGGAGGGCACCCGCGCGGTGCACTTCCAGGAGTACTGGGTCCGACTGCACGCCGAGCTGCCGGCCGAGGCGGTGATCGCGGTCGGCGCCGACACGGCGAAGCCCGCTCCCGGGGTGCTGGAGGCGATCGCCGCGGCGGACGTGATCCTCTTCCCGCCGTCCAACCCGGTGGTGAGCATCGGGACCGTGCTGTCCGTGCCCGGCATCCGGGCGGCGGTGGCCGCGGCCCCGGCGCCGGTGGTGGGCCTGTCCCCGATCATCGGCGGCGCGCCGGTGCGCGGGATGGCGGACAAGGTGCTGGCCGCGGTGGGCGTCGAGGCGTCCGCGGCGGCGGTGGCGCTGCACTACGGCGCCGACCTGCTGGACGGCTGGCTGGTGGACGCGGCCGACGCCGCGGCGGTGGACGAGGTGGCCGCGGCCGGGATCGCCTGTCGGGCGGTGCCGCTGCTGATGACCGACCCGGCCGCGACCGCCGCGATGGCCCGGGCCGCGCTGGAGCTGGCCGAGCAGGTGCGGGCATGACCGGACCGAGCGGGGACGCCGGCGCACGGAGCGCGGGCCTGGAGGTGCTGCCGGTCGGCGGACTGCCCGAGATCGAGCCGGACGCCGACCTGGGGGCGCTGATCGCCAAGGCGGTGGAGCTGCGGCACGGGGACATCCTGGTCGTCACCTCGAAGATCGTCAGCAAGGCCGAGGGCCGCCTGCTGCACGCCGCCGACCGCGAGGCCGCGATCGACGCGGAGGCGGTGCGGGTGGTGGCCCGGCGCGGGCGGACCCGGATCGTGCAGAACCGGCACGGCCTGGTGATGGCCGCCGCCGGCGTGGACGCCTCCAACACCGCGCCCGGCACCATCCTGCTGCTGCCCGAGGATCCCGACGCGTCGGCCCGGGCGATCCGGGCCCGGATCCACGAGCTGACCGGCCGTCAGGTCGCGGTGCTGGTCACCGACACCTTCGGCCGGGCCTGGCGGACCGGGCTGACCGACGTCGCGATCGGCGCCGCCGGTCTGGACGTGCTGCTGGACCACCGCGGCACCCGGGACAGCCACGGCAACGAGCTGAGCCTGACCGTCACCGCGATCGCCGACGAGCTCGCCGCCGCCGGCGACCTGGTCAAGGGCAAGGCCACCGGCACCCCGGTGGCGGTGGTGCGCGGACTGGCGGCGCACGTCACCGAGGCGGACGGCGCCGGCATCCGGCCGCTGATCCGCCCGCTGGAGGACGACCTGTTCCGGCTCGGCACCTCGGAGGCGGTCCGCGCCGCGGTGACCCTGCGGCGCACGGTGCGCGAGTTCAGCACCGAGCCGGTGCACCCCGAGGCGGTGCGCCGCGCGGTGGCCGCCGCGGTGACCGCGCCGGCCCCGCACCACACCACGCCCTGGCGCTTCGTGCTGCTGGAGTCGGCCGCGGCCCGCACCGAGCTGCTGGACGCGATGCTCGCCGCCTGGCAGCGCGACCTGCGCGAGCTGGACGGCTGGGACGAGGCCCGGATCGCCCGCCGCACCGCCCGCGGCGACGTGCTGCGCCGGGCCCCCTACCTGGTGGTCCCGTGCCTGGTGACGGACGGCGCGCACGCCTACCCCGACCCGCGCCGGGCCGCCGCCGAGCGCGAGATGTTCACCGTCGCGATCGGCGCCGCGGTGCAGAACCTGCTGGTCACCCTGAGCGGCGAGGGCTACGGCACCGCCTGGGTCTCCTCCACCATGTTCTGCCGCGACACCGTCCGCGAGGTGCTCGACCTGCCCGCCGGCTGGGACCCGATGGGCGCCGTCGCGGTCGGCCGCCCGGCCACCGTCCCCGGGGACCGCCCGGAACGCGACGCCTCGGCGTTCGTCGTGGTCCGCTGACCCGACCCGGGGTCAGCGGCCGCGGTGGTCGTTCGGGGTGAGCCTCGGGCCGTACTTCGGCGGGCGCAGGCCGGTGAGGCCGATGACGCGGCAGGTGCGGTGGCGGTGCGGCGTGAACGGGGCGAGCAGCGTGAGCATCTCGGCGTCGGTGGAGCGGGGGCGGCCGGCCATCGCCCAGCCGACGATGTTGGACAGGTGGAAGTCGCCGACCGAGACCGCGTCCGCGTCGCCGTTGCTGCGCTGCAGGGTCTCCGCGGCGGTCCACTCGCCGATCCCGGGGACGGCGGTGAGCCGGGTGCGCGCCGCCAGGTGGTCCATCCCCGAGGCCTGCTCCAGTCGCGGGGCCAGCCGGACCGCGCGCTGCACGGTGGCCGCGCGCTTGGGGTCCACCCCGGCCCGGTGCCACTCCCAGGACGGGATCAGCGCCCACTCGCGGGCCGAGGGCGCCACCCGCATCCCCAGCTCCCCGGCCGGACCGGGGGCCGGGGTGCCGAACCCCCGCAGCAGCACCCGCCAGGCCCGGTAGGCCTCGTCCGTGGTGACCTTCTGCTCCAGGACGGCCGGCACCAGCGCCTCCAGCACCAGCCCGGTGCGGCACATCCGCACCCCGGGGTGGGCCCGCTGGGCCTCGCGCAGCGGGCCGGGCGGCAGCACCAGGCCCGACGGGTCGTCAAGGGCGCCGAGCAGCTCGGGCAGCCGGTCCAGCTGCCAGTCGGCGCCCGGCCCCCAGGCCCGCGCCAGCACCTCGCCGCCCACCGCGCGCAGCTCCAGCGCGACCGGCCCGCCCGGCGTCCGGGAGGCCCGCCAGAACGCGCCGTCCGCCGTCCGGCGGCAGGCCGGGTCGCCGGGGCCGCGGCGCAGCGGGAAGAGGGTGCGGTGCAGGTCGAGCGGGAAGCCGGGGCGCCAGGCCCGCTCCAGGGCTTGGGCGGTCACCCGTCCAGTCTGGCCCGGGCCGCTGACAGCCCGGCCCTACCGCCGGCCCTGCAGGTGCGCGGCCAGGTCGCGGATCGCGGGCAGCTGCCCGAAGAGCGCGTCGCCCGGGCAGTCGGTGTTGAAGGCGTCCCGGTGGCCGGAGACCGCCGCGAAGGTGTGCGCGGTGCCGGACGGGAAGCGGCTGCCGCTGTTGGCCGAGGTGAGCCTGGCGCTGCCGGTCGCGTCCCGGCCGGTCAGGCCGAGCTTCCAGGCGGTGATCTTGGCGATGCCCTCCACCTGGGCCTGCGGCGCCTTCCCCGAGGTGTAGCTGCCGAGCGCGGCCACCCCGGAGGTGTCGGTGTTGAAGCCCAGGGTGTGCGCGCCCAGCACCGGCCGGGCCACGCCGCCGGCCCGGCCCTCGTAGATGGTGCCGCAGCGGTCCACCAGGAAGTTGTAGCCCAGGTCGCGCCAGCCGTTGGTGCGCACGTGGTACTGGTAGATCGACCGGATCACCCGGGGCGCGTCCGAGCAGCGGTAGTCGTTGCCGGTGTCGGTGTGGTGGACGAAGACCGCGCGCACGTCACCGGTGTAGACGAAGCCCGGCTGGCGCAACGACTCGTCCGCGCCCCAGCCGGAGCGGGTGACGATGCCCGGGCGCGGGGCCTCGTGGTCGGCCTCGGGCAGCGCCCGCTCGGCGGGCTCGGCGACCGGGCGGGCCGACGGACCGTCACCCGGGTCCACCAGGTCGACCCGCAGGCCGGCCGGCAGCGGCCCGGTCGCGGCCACCCGCACCTGCACCCCGTCGCTCGGCCCCACCCAGCGCGGGGCGGTGGCGCCGCGCGCGCCCGCACCGGTGGCCTCGGCGCTGTCCGGCCGGTCCTCGGAGTCGGCGGCCAACTCCTGCCAGTCGGTCCACCGCCCGCCCGTCCGGGTGCGCACCTGGACCGTGCCGGGCAGCGCCGCGGCCGGATCGTCCCAGCTGACCCCGAGCAGCGAGTAGCCGGTGGTGGACCGGGCCGGCAGGCCCAGCACGACGGTGCCCGCGGCCCGTGGTCCGGCCAGCGGGACCAGCGCCAGCGTGCTGGTGCGGGCGGGCGCCGCGGTGGCGGCGGTGGAGCCGGGGGCGGTCAGGAGCAGGGTGAGCGCACAGCAGGCGCCGAGCAGGGAGACCTGGTGAATCCGCATAAAACGGATGATCAGCCCACAAGGCCGGAGCCGCCACCCGCCCGGGGCGGGCGATCTGACGAGGGCTCGGCGAACGCCGGCCAGCGCACCGGACCCCGCCCCTCCCCTGCCGCACCCAGCAGGCCGTAGGCTGGTCCGCACCATGACTGCGCCTTTCGCTGCCGACGCCCGTACCCCCGCCGAGCTGCTGCGAGCCGCCCTCGGTGAGGACCCCGCCCGCCCGCTGGTCACGTTCTACGACGACGGCACCGGCGAGCGGGTCGAACTCTCGGTCAAGACCTTCGACAACTGGGTCGCCAAGACCGCCAACCTGCTCCAGGACGAGCTGAACGCGGGCCCCGAGGACCGGGCCGCGCTGCTGCTGCCGGCCCACTGGCAGAGCGCGGTCTGGCTGCTGGCCTGCTGGTCGGTCGGGGTCACCGCGATGCCGGCCGGCGACCCGGCCGAGGCCACCCTGGTGGTCAGCGGCCCGGACGGGCTGGAAGCCGCCGAGGCCTGTTCCGGCGAACGGGTGGCCCTGGCGCTGCGCCCACTGGGCGGCCGCTTCCCGCAGCGCCCGGACGGTTTCCTGGACTACGCGGCCGAGGTGCCCGGTCAGGGCGACCGGTTCGTGCCGTACTCGCCGGTGGTGGCCGACACCCCCGCGCTGGAGACCCTGGTGGACGGGCTGCCGCTCAAGCTGTCGTCCGAGCAGACCGTGCAGCTGGCCCGCGAGGGTGCCGACCGGCTCGGCCTGGAGCGCGGCGCCCGGGTGCTCAGCACCCTCTCCTTCGACGACTGGGCGGGCCTGGAGGCCGGGCTGCTGGCCCCGCTGGCGGCCGGCGGCTCGGTGGTGCTGTGCCGCAACTCCGGCGACCTGACGGCGGACCAGTGGCAGTCCCGGATCGACGCCGAGCGGGTCACGCTGCGCCTGGGCTGACCCCGCCTCAGGGCAGCCGGACCAGCGCCCCGGCGCGCTCCGCGTACCGCTCCCCGGTGGCCGGGCACTCCCAGTGCCCGGCCCCGCGCGCGGCCAGCGGCTCCCCGGCCCGGCCGACCCAGCCGATCCGGCGGGCCGGCACCCCGGCCACCAGCGCGTGGTCCGGCACGTCCCGGCGCACCACCGCGCCGGCCGCCACCAGCGCCCAGCGGCCCACCGTCACCCCCGCCACCAGCACTGCGCGGGCGCCGATCGAGCAGCCCTCGCGCAGCAGCACGCCGTCGGCGCGCCAGTCGGCGGCCCGCTTGAGCCGGCCGTCCACGCCCACCGCACGGGGGTAGAGGTCGTTGGTCAGGACCGCGGCGGGGCCGATGAAGACCCCGTCCTCGACCACCGCGGGCTCGTACACCAGGGCGTGGTTCTGCACCTTGACCCGGTCGCCGAGGCGCACCCCCGGCCCCAGGTAGGCGCCGCGCCCGATCACGCACTCGGCGCCGACCACCGCCTCCTCGCGGACCTGCGCGAGGTGCCAGACGGTGGTGCCGGCGCCGAGGGCGGCACGCGGATCGACGTCCGCGCTGGGTTCAACACGTGCTGCTTCGCTCACGCCACCGACGGTAGCGGGTCAGGCGGTGCGCTCCAGACCACGGGCGGCGCCGGGGGCGGTGGAGGCGATCACCTTGGCGGCCAGCTTGCGCGGCGAGGTGAGGAAGCCGAAGCCCCAGCTGAAGTGCATGGTGGCCAGCGCCACCGGCAGCAGCAGCCGGGCCCTGGCCGACAGCCCGCGCCCGGCCGGCACCGAGCCGGCCGCGATCCCGGCCGCGTAGCCGACCGGCACCACCAGGAAGGCCGGGTGCACGGCCAGCCCCAGCACCAGGCCGAGCAGCACCGCGAGCAGCGCGGTCGGCGGGGCCAGGTAGCGCAGGTTGACCGAGCCGCGGTGGTAGCGGGTCACCACCCGGCGCCAGCGGCCGTAGTCCTTGTACTGCTTGGCCAGCGCCCGCACGCTGGGGCGCGGCCGGTAGGTGACCCTGAGCTGCGGGGTGAACCAGATCAGGCCGCCGTCCTGGCGGATCCGGTAGTTGAGCTCCCAGTCCTGGGCCCGGACGAACTCCTCGTTGTACCCGCCGAGCTTCTCCAGCACCTCGCGGCGGAACACCCCGAGGTAGACGGTCTCGGCCGGACCGGCCAGGCCGCCGGTGTGGAAGGCGGCGTTGCCGACCCCGATCTTGGCGGTCATCGCGGCGGCCACCGCGTGCTCCCACTCGGTCTCGCCCTCGGCGTGCATGATCCCGCCGACGTTGGCCGCCTCCATCTCGCCGAGCAGCCGCACGGCGGTGGCGACGTACCCCGGCGTGAGCAGGCCGTGGCCGTCCACCCGCACCACGATCGGGTGAGAGGAGGCGCGGATCGCCGCGTTCAGCCCGGCGGGGGTGCGGCCGGTGGGGTTGGGCACGGTGCGCACCCGCGGGTCCTCGGCCACCAGCTCGGCCGCGATCGCGTCGGTGCCGTCGGTGGACGGACCCAGCGCGAGCACCACCTCCATGGCGCCGCCGTACTCCTGTTCCAGGATCCGCCGCACAGCGGAGCGGAGGTGTCGTTCCTCGTTGAGCACCGGCATGATCACGGAGACCGCCGGCAGCTCCTCAGCAGCCATGGTGTTCATCGGGGCCAACGGTACCGGACCCCGGGAACGCGGAACCGGGCGCTCCTCCCCAGTGGGAGCGCCCGGTTCCGGCCCGTCCGACGGCGGGTCAGCCGCTGGCGATGGCCGCCAGCACGTTCATCCGGCCGGCCCGGAAGGCCGGCAGCAGCGCGGCCACCAGACCGATCACCGCGGAGGCGATCAGCACGCCGATGATCGTCCCGGTCGGGATGGTCAGCATGTTGAGGCCGGTGTTGCGCAGCACCCGCTGGGTGGTGATGCCCCAGGCCAGACCGAGGCCGGTGCCGAGCACCGCGCCGAAGACCGCGATCACCACCGACTCCAGCCGGATCATCCGGCGCAGCTGCCGGCGGGACAGGCCGATCGCCCGCAGCAGGCCGATCTCCTGGGTCCGCTCGACCACCGAGAGGGCCAGCGTGTTGATCACGCCGAGGATCGCCACCATGATCGCCAGGCCGAGCAGGCCGTAGACCAGGTAGAGCAGCACGTTGACGCTCTGCTGGACCAGGTCCTTCAGACCGGCCTGGTCCTGCACCGCCAACTGCGGGTAGGCGCTGAGCGAGTCCTGCAGGGCCTGGTAGGTCTTGGCCTTGTCCGCGCCGGGCGCGGCCTTGCCGTAGACCTGCACGTCGGCCGGCTGCTGGTCAACCGGGACCACCAGGCCGACGGTGTCGATGCCCAGGTAGAAGTTGCCGTCGAAGAGCTGGCTGCCCTTGGTGGTGATCACCGCGACCGGCAGCGACTGGGTGCGGCCGCGGCCGTAGTCCACGCTCACCTGGTCGCCGACGGACAGGTGGTGGTCGGTGGCGAAGTTCTCGTCCACCGAGATGCCGCCGGTCATCGCCTTGGCCGGGTCACCGGCCTTGACCGGGAACTTGAAGTCGTCCACGAAGGTCGGCGAGACCGCGGCGACCGCCTTGTCCGTCGCCTGGCCGTCCGGCGTGGTCAGGGTGGCCAGCACCAGCTTGAGCTCGGTGACGTGGTCGATGCCGGCGGTGCCCTTGACCGCGGCCACCATGGCCGGGCTGACCCCGGTCTGGTTGGCCCGGACGATGTAGTCCGCACCGACCTGCTGGTCGATCTGCGCGTTGGTCGAGCTCACCATCGAGGAGGTGACCACCGAGGCGCCGGTGACCAGCGAGAGGCCGATCATCAGCGCGGCGGCGGTGGCGCCGGTGCGGCGCGGGTTGCGCATCGCGTTGCGCTGGGCGAGCTTGCCGGCCGGGCCGAACACCGAGGGCAGCACGCCGCCGCCCAGTCGGATCAGCCCGGTGGCCAGCAGCGGGCCGAGCACCACGAAGCCGATCAGGGTGAGCAGCAGGCCGCCGGCCAGGAACTCGCCGCCGGTGCCGGCCGAGCTCGCGGTGCCGCCGAGCACCAGCATCGCGGCCCCGCCCAGCGTCAGCACCAGGCCGATGGTCACCCGGACCTTGCTGGTGCTGCCCTCGGTCGGGGTGCCGTGGTCGCGCAGCGCGGCCATCGGCGTGACCCGGGAGGCACGGAAGGCCGGGATCAGCGCGGACAGCACGGTGATCACGATGCCCACCGCGTAGGAGGCGATCGGCACCGAGGCGGTGAACTCCAGCGAGGACGAGATGTTCATCCCGACCAGCTTCATCAGCCCGATCAGCAGCTGGGCCAGGCCCAGGCCCGCCAGCATGCCCAGGGTCGAGCCGACCACCGCCAGCAGCAGCGCCTCGATCAGCACCGAGCCGTTGACCTGCCCGCGGCTGCCGCCGAGGGCGCGCAGCAGGCCGATCTCGCGGGTGCGCTGGGCGACCAGCATGGAGAAGGTGTTGATGATCAGGAAGCCGCCGACCAGCAGCGAGAGGCCGGCGAAGCCGAGCATCACGTACTTCATGAAGTCCAGGAAGGAGCCGACGCCCTTCTTGTCGTCGGCCTGCTGCTCGGCGGCGGTCTTCACCTGGTAGCCGGAGCCCAGGGCGGCGACCGCCTGGGTCTTCAGCTGGTCGTTGGAGACGCTGCCGTTGCCGAAGACGTTGACCGAGGTGAAGACGCCGGTCTCGCCGAGCAGGTCCTGCTGGGCGGTGGGCACGTCCATGAAGACCAGCGCCGCACCGGGGTTGGTACCGGTCAGGGTGCCGATCCCGGAGATGGTGAAGTCGTAGGTGCCCAGCGCGTTGATGATCCGGACCGGGTCGCCGACGCCGAGCTTGGCCTTCTTGGCGGTGTCCGCGTCGATCATCACCTGCTGGCCGCCGGCCGGGGCCGCGCCGGAGGTGATCTTCATCGGCGAGCGCGGACCCGGGGTCCACGAGCCGACGATCGTCGGGGCGCCGCCGACCGGGCCGGCCTGCTTGTTGGTCTTCGGGTTGACCAGGGTGGCGCTGGTGACCGAGATGTCGCCGTAGGCCAGCTTCACGCCGGGCTGGGCGGCGACCTGCTGGACCACCGACTCCGGGACGGTCGGGGCCTTCCCGCCGGGCACGTCACCGCGCCCGTCGTCCTTCTTGGCGGGCGCCTGGCTGATCTGGATGTCCGAGGCGGTGGAGGCGAACAGCTTGTCGAAGGTGCTGGTCGCGGTGTTGGAGAAGACCAGGGTGCCGGAGACGAAGGCCACCGACAGCACGATCGCGATCAGGGAGAGCACCATCCGGCCCTTGTGGGCCAGGAAGCTCCGTAGTGAGGTCTTGAGCAGCATCGGTCCTGACCCCGCCTCAGCTGGTGCGCTTGCCGTCGAAGCGGCGCATGCGCTCGAGGACGGAGTCGGCGGTCGGGGTGTGCATCTCGTCGACGATCGCGCCGTCGGCCAGGAAGAGGACCCGGTCCGCGTAGCCGGCGGCCACCGGGTCGTGGGTCACCATGACGATGGTCTGGGCGAGCTCGTCCACCGAGCGGCGCAGGAAGGTGAGCACCTCGGCGCCGGAGCGGGAGTCGAGGTTGCCGGTCGGCTCGTCACCGAAGATGATCTCGGGCCGGGCGGCCAGTGCCCGGGCCACCGCGACGCGCTGCTGCTGACCGCCGGAGAGCTGGGTCGGGCGGTGCTTGAGCCGGTCGGCCAGGCCCACCGTGTCCACCACCTGGTCCAGCCAGGCCTGGTCGGGCTTGCGGCCCGCTATGTCCATCGGCAGCGTGATGTTCTCGATCGCGTTCAGCGTCGGCAGCAGGTTGAAGGCCTGGAAGATGAAGCCGATCTTGTCCCGGCGCAGCTGGGTGAGCTGCTTGTCCTTCAAACCGGTGATCTCGGTGTCGCCGATCCAGATCCGACCGTCCGTCACGGAGTCCAGGCCGGCCAGGCAGTGCATCAGCGTGGACTTGCCGGAGCCGGACGGCCCCATGATCGCGGTGAAGCGACCGCGCTGGATGTCCACGTCGACCGCATCGAGCGCCGTGACCCGGGTCTCCCCGTGGCCGTACGCCTTGGTCACCTGCCGCGCGGCGGCGGCGTTGGCGGACGGGCCGCCCGGGTTCTCGGATGTCTGCACGGCTGCGGATGCCGTCGTCACGGTGTGCTCCTTGGTTGGTGATCCCCCGAGCCCGGCCCCGGGATCCGTCAGGGGGGCCGAGCCGATGTCACCAACCTAGGGCCATACGGCGTACAACTCGTCATCCGCCGGGAGGACCCTGGGCGACGGGAGTAGTACGGGTCACGGAGGACCTCCCCCTAGGGGACTGCGACCCCGGTATCAGGGGCCTCTGCTACCAGGGGTGGAGAGGCGGCTCAGGAACGGGCCGCCAGGGCCGGTTCGGCCCGCCCGGCCAGCGCCACCGAGAAGGTGTCCACCACCCCGCCGAGCAGCAGTTCGGTCTCCGGCTCCAGCACCGTCGACCCGCCCGCCCCGGTGCCGACGTGACGGTCCAGCACGAACCAGCCCTGGGTGACGTGCGCGGCCCCCATCGAGGCCAGCACCGGGCGCAGCGCGTAGTCCACCGCCAGCACGTGGGCGGTGGAGCCCCCGGTGGCCAGCGGCAGCACGGTCTTGCCGCGCAGCGCGTGCTGCGGCAGCAGGTCCAGCAGGGTCTTCAACAGCCCGGAGTAGGCGGCCTTGTAGACCGGGGTGCCGATCACCAGGCCGTCCGCCTCGGCCACCAGCTCAACGGCCCGGGCTATCGCCGGGTTCCCGGTGTCGGCGGCGAGCAGCGCCTCGGCGGGCAGGTCGCGGACGTCCAGGGTCAGCACCCGGTGCCCGTGCGCGGTGAGCCGGGAGCCCACGTGGCGCACCACGCGGGTGGTGCGGGAGGGGGCGGACGGGGAGCCGGAGACGGCGAGGACAGTGGCCATGGTGTGTTCACCTCGGGGGCAGGGCGGAACGCGGGTGGGGGCCGCGCGGATCTGTCTGCTGCGGGCGGCCGGGATCAGCCGCGGGCGAGGGAACGACAGAGCGAGCCGGAGACACGCTTGAGGTCGACGTGGCGCCGACGCGTGAGACTCCGCTGCTGCTTCATGCCTGTCATGACAGCACGGGGCGCGTTGACCGGTCAAGGATCGTCCCGTTCCGTGAAACTGCCCGGGCGGGGTCCGTGAGCTGCATCAACTCTGCTACAAGAGCCGCCGGGAGCGCGGATCGCGGCCCGGACTCGGGCATTCTCTGTGGCATGGACGACAGGCAGCAGGGCCGCCCGGGCGGCGGCGGGTACGGAGCTCAGGGTGGTTACGGGCCCCAGGGCGCGGTCGGCGGCGGCGCCGAGCCGCCGCTGCCCCCCGGGCTGGACCCGCGCGGTCCCGGGGCCCGGCCGCCGGCCCAGCGCGGACCGGGCGGACCGGGCCGCACCAAGCGGCGGTCGCGCTGGCGCGCGGTCCGGTGGACGGTGCTCGCGCTGGTGCTGCTGCTGCTCGGCACCGGGGTCGGCACCTACCTGTGGGCCGACTCCAAGCTCAACCAGCAGGACGTGCTGAAGGACTGGCCCGGCCGCCCGAAGGCCGGCAAGGGCACCAACTGGCTGATCGTCGGCTCGGACAGCCGCAACGGCCTGAGCGACGCGCAGAAGCAGGACCTGCACACCGGCTCCGACGACGGCAAGCGCAGCGACTCGATGATGGTCCTGCACATCGGCGACCACGGGAACACGCTGATGAGCATCCCGCGCGACTCCTGGGTGCCGATCCCGGCGCACCTGGACACCGCGGGCACCGGGAAGACCATCCCGGGCACCTCCAGCAAGATCAACGCGGCCTTCAACAACGGCGGCGGCGAGCTGCTCGCCCGCACCGTGGAGCAGAACACGGGCATCCACATCGACCACTACGCCGAGGTCGGCTTCGCGGGCTTCGTCGGCATCGTGGACGCGGTCGGCGGCGTGCACATGTGCATCGACAAGGACATCCAGGACAAGGACTCCGGCCTCAACCTGAAGGCGGGCTGCCAGACCCTGAACGGCCAGCAGTCGCTCGCCTTCGTCCGTCAGCGCCACCAGATGGCCGACCAGGACCTGGGCCGGATGCGCAACCAGCAGAAGTTCCTCTCCGCGCTGGCCCACCAGGCCGCCACCCCGGGCACCCTGCTCGACCCGTTCACCCTGTACCCGCTGATCGGCTCCGGCCTGGACACCCTGATCGTGGACAAGGACGCCGGACTGACCGACCTGGCCGGGCTGTTCGACGCGATGCGCTCGGTCAGCAGCGGCGACGGCAAGAGCCTCACGGTGCCGATCGGCAACGCCGACTACCGCACCCCCACCGGCGAGTCCGCGGTGAAGTGGGACCCGGCCAAGGCCAAGCAGGTGTTCGACGCGATCCAGAACGACACCGCCGTGCCCGACCTCAAGTAGCCGCCCGACCGCAGCAACGACCCCGGGGCCGACCAGATCGTGGTCGGCCCCGGGGTCGTTCTGCTCCGGTCCGTCAGCGGGCCGCGTCGATCTTGCCCTGCAGCGCCGCCAGCAGGTCGACCAGGATGCCGATGGTGCCCTCGTCCACCAGGTTGCCCTGCTCGTCGAAGCGCTCGTGCGAGCGGAAGGCGACCAGTTCGGGCTTGACCACCACGTCGCTGTCGGTGCAGACGAAGACCTGGCGCAGCGCCAGCTGGGCCCGGACCGACCCGAAGCTGCCCGGCGCGGCACCCATGATCGCGGTGGGCTTGTGGCGCAGCGGCACCCCCTCCTGCCGGGTCCAGTCGGTGCTCAGCCAGTCCAGCGCGTTCTTCAGCACGCCCGGGATCGAGTAGTTGAACTCCGGCGTGGCGATCAGCAGGCCGTCCGCCTCCTGCACCCGGCGGCGCAGCTCGCCGACGATCTCCGGGCGGCGGTCGGGGAAGTCGAGGTCGTAGTCGTAGGCCGGAATCTCGCGCAACCGGTCGTAGATCTCGATCTCCATGCCGCCCGGGTTGAACTTCTGCGCGGCGCGCAGCAGTTGGGTGTTGTGCGACTCGGCGCGCAGCGAGCCGGAGATGGCGAAGACCTTGGACGCGGTCATGGCGGGTGCCCCCTCGGGATGCGGTGTCCTGCTGACGTTCCTGCTGACGGCGACGAATCTAAACAGTTCAGTTCAGTTCGTCAACCAGACGGTTCAGTCTTGACACTGAACTGAATCGTCTAGTTCACTCGCTGCCATGACGACGACCACCGCCACCGCCCGGTCCACCGCCGAGGTCATCGACCCGGTCTTCACCTTCGAGGGCGCCGGCTTCCCGGTCCGCCGCCCCTTCCCGGTGCCGGAACTGCCCATGCTCGACCCGTTCCTGATGATCGATCAGACCGGCCCGCTGCAGCTCGCCCCCGGCGAGGCCAAGGGCGCCCCGGACCACCCGCACCGCGGCTTCGAGGCCGTCTCCTACGTGCTGGAGGGGGCCATGGCCTACGCCGACTCCACCGGCGCACGGGGCGTCACCGGCCCCGGCGAGGTGCAGTGGCTCACCGCCGGCTCCGGCATCGTGCACTCGAACGAGCCGGTCCTCGACCTGCTGGTCAACGGCGGCCGCCAGCACCAGGTGCAGATCTGGGTCAACCTGCCGGCCCGGCTCAAGACGCTGCCGCCCAGCGCCCAGGACCACGGCCCCGGGACCATCCCGGTGGTCCGCACCGCCGACGGCACCGAGCTCAAGGTGATCGCCGGGCGGAGCCACGGGGTGGCCGGCCCGTTCCGCACCCACGTCCCGGTCCTGCTGGTGCACGCCAAGCTGCCGGCCGGCGGGCGGGCCGAGTTCACCGTCCCGGCCGACCACAACGCCGCCGTCTACGTGCTCGGCGGCGCGGCGGCCCTGCCCGACGCCGCGCTGGCCGACGGTCAGCTCGCGGTGCTGGGTCGGGACGGCGAGCGGATCACGGTCGGCGCGCCCGACGGGCCGGCCGAGCTGCTGGTGCTGGCCGGCGAGCCGATCGGCGAGCCGGTGGCCCGCAGCGGGCCGTTCGTGATGAACACCGCCGCCGAACTGCGCCAGGCCCGACTGGACCACGCCGCGGGGAAGCTGGGACGGATCCCGGCGTGACCGCCGTCGCCGTCACCGCACCGCAGCGCCCGGGCCGGCGCGCAGCGCAGGGCTCGGGTCCGCGCGCAGCGCAGGGCTCGGGCCGCAGCCCCGGCCGCAGCTCCCGATGGCAGACCAAACCGTTCAGTTCATATACTGACGCTCCCCCAGCCCCGCAGTCCCGAGTGAGGTTCCCATGGCCGCCAGCAGCGCCGGGCCGACCGACGAGTACGGCATCCCGATCATCCCGGTGCCGGTGGACGCCGCCCAGCGCAAGCGCCGGGCGATCATCGACGCGGCCCTGGCGGAGTTCCTGCGCGAGGGCTACTCGGCCGCCTCGATGGACGCCATCACCGCCCGCTCGGGCGTCTCCAAGGCCACCATCTACAAGCACTTCGGCAACAAGGAACGGCTCTTCCTCGCGGTGATCGGCGGGATACTGCCCTCCACCTACGCCGACCTGGAGCCGTTCAACTCCACCATCGCCCAGGCCGCCGACCTGCGGGCCGCCCTGGTCCGGCTGACCCTGGACTGGACCCGGATCCTGCTGCGGCCGGACATCATGTCGCTGCGCCGCCTGGTGATCGGCGAGATCGACCGCTTCCCGCAGCTCGGCCAGCTCTGGTACCGGGTCAGCTACGACATGAACAACGGCCCGCTGGTCGAGGCGTTCACCGAGCTCGGCCGGCGCGGCGTGCTGGACGTCCCGGACCCGGCGCTGGCCGTGCAGCAACTGGTCGCCTGCACGGTCGGGGTGCCCCAGTTGGTCCGCACCTTCCGGCCGGACGCCGAGCTCGACGAGGCCGAGCTGACCCGGCTGATCACCTCGGGAGTGGATCTCTTCCTGGCCGGCTACTCGGTACCGCGGCAGGGCTGACGGAGCGTCGGCGGCGCCTCAGCTCGGCAGCCAGCACCAGCACCGCGGTCCAGGCCGCCGTGCAGAGCAGCTGGCTGCGGCTGCCCGGATCGGCCAGCATGAAGCCGAGCACCCCCGCCAGCGCCGCCAGAACCACCCAGCTCAGGTACGGGAAGCCCCACATCCGCACCACCAGCAGCTCGGGCGAGGTGCGCTCCAACCGCCGGCGCAGCCGCAGCTGGGAGGCGGCGATCAGCACCCAGACCACCAGGATCGCGGCGCCGATCGAGTTCAGCAGGAACGGGAAGACGGTCGCGGGCCAGCGCAGGCTCAGCAGCACCGAGGCGAAGCCGAACGCCGCCGAGCCCAGCACGGCCGCCACCGGCACCCCGCTGCCGGCCCGCACCGCCGCCAGCGGACGCGGCGCGTCCCCGCGCCGCGCCAGCGCGTGCAGCATCCGGGAGGAGCCGTAGATGTTCGCGTTCATCGCCGACAGCAGCGCGACCAGCACCACCGCGTTCATCAGCTGGGCCGCGCCCGGCACCCCGAGCCGCCCGATCGCCGCGGCGTACGGTCCGGCCGCCACCGCCGGGTCGTCCCAGGGCACCACCAGCACGATCACCGTCATCGACCCGAGGTAGCAGAAGCCCACCCGCCACAGCACCGTGCGCACCGCGCGGCGCACCGCACCCACCGGGTCCGGGCAGTCCGCCGCCGCGATGGTGACCGTCTCCAGCCCGCCGAAGGCGAAGACCGCCGAGATCAGCCCCAGCGCCACCCCGTGCCAGCCGTGCGGCAGCAGCCCGCCGTGGTGCAGCAGATCGGCGCCGACCGCCACCCGGCGACCGGGCAGCACGCCCAGCACCGCCGCCGCCCCCAGCAGCACGAAGGCGCAGATGGTGGCGGCCTTCAGCCCGGCGAACCAGAACTCCAGCTCGCCGAAGTGCCGCACCCCGGCCAGGTTGCTGCCGGTGAACAGGGCCATGAAGACGGCGACGAAGGCCCACTGCGGCACCGCCGGCAGCCAGCCGTGCGCGATCCGGGCCGCGCCGATCGCCTCGGCCGCCACGCTCACCACCAGCAGCGCCCAGTACATCCAGCCGGCCGTGAGCCCCGCCCACGGCCCCAGCGCCCGGTGCGCGTGCGTCGAGAACGAGCCGCTGCCCGGGTACGCCGCCGACAGCTCGCCCAGCATCCGCATCACCAGCACGGTGAGCAGCCCGGCCACCAGGTAGCCGATCAGGATCCCCGGGCCCGCGGCCGCGATCCCCACCCCGGAGCCCACGAAGAGCCCCGCCCCGATCGCCCCGCCCAGCGCGATCATCGCGACGTGCCGCTGTCTCAACTTCGGATCTGCCACTGATTCCCCCCGGATCGGCCTGGGGGTGATCTTGGCGGGCCCGGGCCCGGGGAGCAAGTGCCCGGACCCGACGGTGCCTCAGGGGAAGACCACGCCCTGGTTGCTCGGCTGCAGCGAGCCGACCGTGAAGCCGGCTGCCGACACCGCGAGCATCTCCTCGGTCAGCGGCTTCCCGTCGGTGCCGAGCACCCGGGCGGTCAGCTGGGTGGTCTCGTCCGGCGGCGTCACCACGACGGTCGCCACCGAGTGGCAGGTCGGCGAGGACTTGTCGCACGAGGCCCACTTCAGCCCGGAGAACGCGCTGGTCCCGGGCTTCAGCGTGACCGCCACCGGCGCACCGGGATGGGCCACCCGGTTGGTGGCCAGCCTGAGCGGGCTGTTGTCGGCCTGCAGGCCGTCGTAGCCGAGGTAGCCCTGGACCGTGCAGGTGCGGGTGCCGCTGTTGGTCAGCAGCACCATCGCGGAGCTGAGGTGGTCGGGCTGGATCTGGATGTCGGCCGTCAGCTCCGCCGTGCGGCAGCGGCCGCCCGCCTGCGCACTCGCCGTGGGCCGGGCCGCCCCGCCGGTGGCGCTCGGGCCACCGCCGGCGCCGGGCCCACCCGCGCCGGAGGGTGCCGGGGACGCCGCGCTGCCCGCCGGCGCCGGTGCCGCGGGCGTCTCGTCGTTGCAGGCCACCGCCCCCAGCGCCAGCGCCGCCACCGTGGCGGCCGCGGCCGCTCCCCTGCTCCACCGCATGGTCTCCCCCGTCGGGTCGTTCCGTTCTGCCGTTGATCACCACGCCCGCCGGCCGGCCGTCGGTTCGGCCCCGTCCGTCCCGGGTGCGTAACAGCAGTGGGCCCCCGCCACCCAGGTGGCAGGGGCCCACTGACGCGGGATCAGGCGCTCGGCAGGTTCCGGGCCATGACGATCCGCTGGACCTGGCTGGCGCCCCCGTCCATCTGGCGAGCACCGCTGATCACGCCACCGACTTGTCAGCCGCCGGCCCCTCCTCTTCCACCGGCTTGACCAGCCCAAGGGCTGCGTCGATCGCCGCCCTGGCCCGGCCCGGCGCATCGGGCATCAGATGTGCGTAGTACTCCTCCGTGACGCTCACCGACGAGTGCCCGAGCCACGCGGAGACCTCCGTCATCGGCACGCCCTGAGCGAGCAGCGAGGAGGCGAAGAAGTGCCTCAGGCAGTGGGTCTTGAAGTAGGCCACCCTCGCGGCCGACAGGGCGGGCATCCAGACCGACTGGTACCAGTACTCCGGGTAGAGGAAACCGGTGCGGGTCTTGTTGCAGAAGAGCAGCTCCTCCGGACCCCAGGTCCCGTGCTGCTTGAGGTGGCGCCTCAGCCCCAGAGCTACAGCGTCCGGGAGCGGCACCACACGCCCGTGATCGTCCTCGTCCCGCCACTTGATGTGGCGGAGTCGCTGGGCTCCGAACTTGCCGGACCCAGTATCACCGTCACCGGCAACCTGACGGTCGACGGTGATCGTCTGCGCCCTGAAGTCGATCCGGTCGCGGCTGAGCCCCATCGCCTCGCCGAGCCGCAGGCCACAGCCGGCCATGACCCACAGCATCCCCTGGTAGCGCGCGGGCGCCCCCGCGATGATCGCGTGTACGTCCTCACGCTTCGGGACGTGGACCTTGGCCTTCTGCACCCGGCGGGCCTTCGCACGGCTCCCCGGGAGCGTCGCGTACTTCGCCGGGTTCCGACCGATCAACTCGCTGTCCATCGCCCAGGTGAAGACGGACGTGAGGATATTCAGCCGGAACTGGAGCGTTGACGACTTGTAGTCGTAGGTGTTGATCATCCACGCCACCCACTCCTGCACGTCCGACAGCTTGATGGCGTCGATGGACCGCGAACCGAAGAACGGCCGGATGTTCCGGTTCAGGATGGTGCGGTATTGCTTGACGCTGCTGTTCTCGACCCCCCGGGAGGTGGCCCACCTCTCGAAGACGGCGGAAAGCGGCTCCTCGCTCCGTCGGACATCGACGTACACGCCAAGGTCGAGCTCCCGCTCGATCCTGGTCCGGACGGCCTGCGCATCGCACTTGAGCTTCAACGTCCGCTGACGCTGCATGCCGCCCGGGTCGTACCAGAACACGGTCCAACCGTTGCCGTTCTTAGCCGCGTTGATCCACGACCGAGCCACTACGCCCCTCCAAGAGGCTCCGTGACTTCTCCGTCAGCCGGTCGGCGGGCTTGCCCGCCGGGCCGTCGAGGAAGCCCATTGCACGCGCACGGCGGATGCGACCACTGATGGTGTTCCGGCTCATCCCCCACCCGTCAGCCAGTCGGCTGATCGGGCTCCGGAAACCCTGCTGGACGAGTTGGGTGTAGACCTCGGACATCAGGGCGTATTCAAGGTCGGTCTCGACCCTGTCGAGCACGACACCGGGCCCGGATGGGCCTACCGCATAACCAAGTTGGCCCCGCAGGCGCACACCTGTCCTCCGGATCTCGCCCATCGGAATCGAGCGCAGGAGATCAGCCGTCAGGCCGTTGTCCTCCCCTGCCGCTTCAACGTCGTGCACCACGATCGCGAGTTCAGCGGGGCCGTCCATCCAAGCGAGATCCAGTCGGAAGGTCACCTCAAGTGCCCAACCGCTCAGGTCATGCGCATAGATCAGCTTCGTCCCTTCGAGCCGCCAACCGTCCGGCAGTTCCACACCCTGTCGCACATCTGTCATGCCTCGCAACCTAGTCCACGCGACATGCCAGCCACCGTGTACCGGGTCGTTGCCGGTACGACACGAATCATAGCACCCGATACACGGTTGCAGCCGTGTCTCATGTCTTGCACGTGCAGGGCGGACCGGAGACGGGCCGCCGGGAGGGCGGCATCGGCCAAGCCGGCCAGGGCACGCCCAGGACTTCGGCGCCCCGCGTCGGCCAGCATCTGGCCAGCACGGGGGCGACTGCAGGCCGGACCGGACCGAGACGTCCGAAAAGCTCAGAGGCACCCCGAAGGGTGCCTCTGAGCTGCTGCTTTGCGGTCTGATCAGGCGCTCGGCAGGTTCCGGGCCATGACGATCCGCTGGACCTGGTTCGTCCCCTCGTAAATCTGGGTGATCTTGGCGTCGCGCATCATCCGCTCGACCGGGTAGTCGCGGGTGTAGCCGTAGCCGCCGAGCAGCTGGACCGCGTCGGTGGTGATCTCCATCGCGACGTCCGAGGCGAAGCACTTGGCGGCGGCGCCGAAGAAGGTCAGGTCGGCGTCCACCCGCTGCGACTTGGCGGCGGCGGCGTAGGTGAGCTGGCGGGCCGCCTCCAGCTTCATGGCCATGTCGGCCAGCATGAACTGGACGCCCTGGAACTCGGCGATCGCCTTGCCGAACTGCTTGCGCTCCTTGACGTAGCCGCTGGCGTAGTCGAGCGCGCCCTGGGCGATGCCGAGGGCCTGGGCGGCGATGGTGATCCGGGTGTGGTCCAGGGTCTTCATCGCGGTGGCGAAGCCGGTGCCCTCGGCGCCGATCATGCGGTCGGCCGGGATGCGCACGTTGTCCAGGTAGACCTCGCGGGTCGGCGAGCCCTTGATGCCCAGCTTCTTCTCCGGGGCGCCGAACGAGACGCCCTCGTCGCCCTTCTCCACCACGAAGGCGGAGATGCCCTTGGAGCGCTTCTCCGGGTCGGTGACGGCCATCACCGTGTAGAACTCGGAGACGCCGGCGTTGGTGATCCAGCGCTTGACGCCGTTGAGCACCCAGAAGTCGCCGTCGCGCACCGCGCGGGTCTTCATGCCGGCCGCGTCCGAACCCGCGTCCGGCTCGGAGAGGCAGTAGGAGAACATGCCCTCGCCGCGGGCGAGCGCGCCCAGGTACTTGGCCTTGAGCTCCTCGGAGCCGGACAGCTGGACCGGCAGCGAGCCGAGCTTGTTGACCGCGGGGATCAGCGAGGAGGAGGCGCAGACCCGGGCCACCTCCTCGATCACCAGCACGGTGGCGAGCGCGTCGGCGCCGGCGCCGCCGTACTCCTCGGGGACGTGGACCGCGTGCAGGTCGTTGGCCTCCAGCGCGTCCCGGGCCTCCTGCGGGAACCGACCCTGCTCGTCCACCTCGGCGGCGAACGGCGCGATCTTCGCCTCGGCGAGCGCACGGACCGTCTCGCGGAGCATCTCGTGCTCCTCCGAGAGCTTGAAGAGGTCGAAATCGGCACTGCTCGCCATGGTGTGCGCCCCTCAGGATTCGTACCCGTTAGTTACCGTTAAGTAAGCCCTCATTCTAGGGCGTGCCCCTGCTCGCGGGGGACGTGACGTGGGTGACACGCAACCAGCAGCCGTTACCATCGGTGCCTGCACCTCGTCCCGCTCCTGCCGGTCTACTCCGGCGGCCCGTAAAGGGGAACCCCTGTGGCCCTGCGCATCTCGGTGATCGGCACCGGCTACCTCGGCGCGACGCACGCGGCCTGCCTGGCAGAACTCGGGTTCGAGGTGGTCGGGCTGGACGTCGACCAGGACAAGCTGGCGGCGCTGGCGGCCGGCCGGGTGCCGATGTACGAGCCGGGGCTCTCCGAGCTGCTGGTCAAGCACGTGGTGGGCCACCCGGGCTCCACCGGGCGGCTGCGCTTCACGGATTCGCCCGCCGAGGTCGCCGAATTCGCCGACGTGCATTTCATCTGCGTGAACACTCCGCAGCGCAAGGGTGAGTTCGCCGCCGACATGTCCTACGTCGACTCCGCGGTCGACGCGCTGGCCCCGCACCTGACCCGCCCGGCGCTGGTGGTCGGCAAGTCCACCGTGCCGGTGGGCAGCGCCGGCCGGCTGGCCGAGCGGCTGGCCGCGCTGGCCCCGGCCGGGGCGCAGGTCGAGCTGGCCTGGAACCCGGAGTTCCTGCGCGAGGGCTTCGCGGTGGGCGACACCCTGCACCCGGACCGGATCGTGATCGGCGTGCGCGAGGGCGGCCGGGCCGAGGAGCTGCTGCGCGAGGTGTACGCGACCCCGCTGGCCGAGGGCGTGCCGATGGTGGTCACCGACTACCCGACCGCCGAGCTGGTCAAGGCCGCCGCCAACTCGTTCCTGGCCACCAAGATCTCCTTCATCAACGCGATGGCCGAGGTCTGCGAGACCTCGGGCGCCGACGTCACCCAGCTCAGCAAGGCGCTCTCCTACGACGACCGGATCGGCGGCCGGTTCCTGAACGCCGGCCTCGGCTTCGGCGGCGGCTGCCTGCCCAAGGACATCCGCGCCTTCATGGCCCGGGCCGGCGAGCTGGGCGCCGACCAGGCGCTGACCTTCCTGCGCGAGGTCGACTCGATCAACATGCGCCGCCGCTCCCGGATGGTCGAGCTGGCCCGCGAGCAGTGCGGCGGCGGCTTCCTGGACCGGCGGGTCGCGGTGCTGGGCGCCGCCTTCAAGCCGGACTCGGACGACATCCGGGACTCGCCCGCGCTCAACGTGGCCGCCCAGATCCAGCTGCAGGGCGCCGAGGTGACGGTCTACGACCCGCGCGCGATGGACAACGCCCGCAAGATGTTCCCCTCGCTCTCCTACGCCGCCTCCGCGACCGACGCCGCGGTCGGGGCCCACGTGGTGCTGCACCTGACGGAGTGGCAGGAGTTCCGCGAGCTCGACCCGGTCGCGCTGGGCGAGGTGGTCGCCGAGCGCCGGGTGCTGGACGGGCGCAACGTGCTGGACGGCGCCCGCTGGCGCGCGGCCGGCTGGACCTACCGCGCGATGGGGCGCCCGAGCTGAGCGGAATGACCTGCCCGCGGGGCCTGTTGTCACCGGCATGACCGACTACCGTGACCGGGCCACCGCCCGCGAGATCCTGACCGCCTCCGGGGACACCTGGGCCGTGGTGGGCCTGTCCCGCAACGAGCGCCGGGCCGCCCACGGGGTGGCGCAGGTGCTGCAGCGGTTCGGCAAGCGGATCGTCCCCGTACACCCCAGGGCCGAGACGGTGCTCGGCGAGCAGGGTTACGCCACGCTGGCCGACATCCCGTTCCCGGTCGACGTGGTGGACGTCTTCGTCAACAGCTCGCTGGCCGGCGAGGTGGCCGACCAGGCCGTGGCGGCGGGGGCGCGGGCCGTCTGGTTCCAGCTCGACGTGGTCGACGAGGCCGCCTACGAGCGGACCACGGCGGCCGGGCTGCGGATGGTCATGGACCGCTGCCCGGCCATCGAGATCCCGCTGCTGTAGTCGGCGCTACCCGTCCAGTCCGGCCAGCGTGGCGATCGAGGGCGCGCGGCTGCCCCGCAGGTCGCGGGCGACGTCCTCGGCGGCGCGCAGCACCCGGACGGCGTTGTGCCAGGTGAGCTTGGCGAGGTCGGCCTCGGACCAGTGGCGGTCCAGGAGTTCGGCGATCAGGTGGGGGTAGCCCGAGACGTCGTCCAGGCCGGCCGGCTGGAAGGCCGTGCCGTCGAAGTCGCCGCCGATGCCCAGGTGGTCGATGCCGGCCACGGCACGCATGTGGTCCAGGTGGTCGGCGACGGTGGCCGCGGTGGCGGTCGGGCGCGGGTCGCGGGCCTCGAAGGCGTGCAGCACCTTCATCGCGTCGGGGGTGTGCGCCAGCGCCTCGAAGCCGTGCGCGGCCAGCTCCTCGGCGGCCCGCTGCACCCAGTCGCGGGCCTCCTCCAGCACGAACTGCGGGACGAAGGTGGCCATCGCGACGCCGCCGTTGGCGGGCAGTCGGGCCAGCACCTCGTCGGGGATGTTGCGCGGGTGGGCGCAGACGGCGCGGGCGGAGGAGTGCGAGAAGAGCACCGGCGCCTCGCTGACCCGCAGCGCGTCGCGCATGGTGTCGGCGGAGGTGTGCGAGAGGTCGACCAGCATGCCGAGCCGGTTCATCTCCCGGACCACCTCCTCGCCGAAGCGGGTGAGGCCGCCCGCCGCCGGTGCGTCGGTGGCCGAATCGGCCCAGGGCACGTTGCTGTTGTGCGTCAGCGTCAGGTAGCGCACGCCGAGCGCGTGGAGCGCCCGCAGGGTGGCCAGCGAGGAGTTGATGCTGTGCCCGCCCTCGGCGCCCATCAGCGAGGCGATCCTGCCCTGCGCCCGGGCCTCCTCCATCTGGTCCGCCGTCAGGGCGAGCTGCAGCCGGTCCGGGTAGCGGTCCACCAGCGCGCGGACGAAGTCGATCTGCTCCAGGGTGGCGCTGACCGCGTCGTCGCCGGCCAGCCGGGCCGGCACGTAGACGGACCAGAACTGCGCGCCGACCCCGCCGGCGGTCAGCCGGTCGAGGTCGGTGTGCAGCGTGGCGCTCTGGTCGGCGGCCAGGTCGAGGGCGGCCAGGTCGTAGCCGGCCTGCTCGCGCATCGCCCAGGGCAGGTCGTTGTGACCGTCCGCCACGGGCGCGGCGCCGAGCAGGGCGCGGGCCCGGGCGAGGGTGTCGGGAGAAGTCATTCCCCCATCGAACCACTCCGGTTCGGCTACCGGCTGAAGCCGAAGGAGGTCGAGCCGGCCACCTTGGCGCGCAGCTTGGCGCCCTTCTCGGTGGCCTGGTGGTTCAGCTCGGCCTGGAACTCGACCATCTTCTCGGTCAGCTCGGTGTCGAAGGCGGCGACCATGCGCACCGCGAGCAGGCCGGCGTTGCGCGCGCCGGCCACCGAGACGGTGGCCACCGGCACGCCGGCCGGCATCTGCACGATCGACAGCAGGCTGTCCATGCCGTCCAGGTAGCGCAGCGGCACCGGCACCCCGATCACCGGCAGCGGGGTCACCGAGGCCAGCATGCCCGGCAGGTGGGCCGCACCGCCGGCGCCCGCGATGATCGCCTTCAGGCCCCGGGTGTGCGCCTGCTCGCCGTAGGCGATCATCTCGCGCGGCATCCGGTGCGCCGACAGGACGTTCACCTCGTAGGGCACCTCGAACTCGTCCAGGGCCTGGGCCGCGGCCTCCATGACCGACCAGTCGGAGTCGGAGCCCATGGCGATGCCGACGAGCGGCGTGCTGTTGCTGGTCACTCGGTGATCGTGCCTCTCAGGTACGCGGCCGCGTGGCGCGCCCGCTCGCGCACGTCCTCGAGGTCGTCCCCGAAGACGGTGACGTGGCCCACCTTGCGGCCGGGCTTCACGTCCTTGCCGTACATGTGGATCCGCAGGCCCGGGTCGCGGGCCATGCAGTGCAGGTAGGCGTGGTACATGTCGGGGTACTCGCCGCCGAGCACGTTGACCATCACGGTCCACCGGGCCCGCGGGCGCGGGTCGCCCAGCGGCAGGTCCAGCACCGCGCGCAGGTGGTTCTCGAACTGCGAGGTGACGGCGCCGTCGATCGACCAGTGGCCGGAGTTGTGCGGGCGCATCGCCAGCTCGTTGACCAGGATCCGGCCGTCCTTGGTCTGGAACAGCTCGACCGCCAGGTGGCCGGTGATCTCCAGCTCGCCGGCGATCCGCAGCGCCAGCTCCTGGGCCTCGTTGGCCAGCGCCGGGTCCAGGTCGGGGGCGGGGGCGGTCACCTCGGCGCAGACGCCGTTCTCCTGGACGCTCTCCACCACCGGGTAGGCGACCGCCTGGCCGCTGGGCGAGCGGACCACGTTGGCGGCCAACTCGCGGAGGAAGTCGACCTTCTCCTCGGCCAGCACCGCGACGCCGGCCAGGAACGGGGCCTGCGCCTCGCTCTCGTCGGCCACCACCCAGACGCCCTTGCCGTCGTAGCCGCCGCGCACCGTCTTGAGCACCACGGGGTAGCCGTCGCCCTCGTTCGCGAAGGCGGTCACGTCGGCCGGGTCGGCGACCAGCCGGTGCCGGGGGCAGGGCGCGCCGATCGAGTCCAGCTTGGCCCGCATGACGCCCTTGTCCTGGGCGTTGACCAGCGCGTCCGGACCGGGCCGGACCGCGACGCCCTCGGCCTGCAGGGTGCGCAGGTGCTCGGTGGGGACGTGCTCGTGGTCGAAGGTGACCACCGCGCAGTCGGCCGCGAACCGGCGCAGCGTCTCCAGGTCGCGGTAGTCGCCGAGCACGGTGTCGCCGACCACCTGGGCCGCCGAGTCCTGCGGGGTGTCGGCGAGGAGGCGGAACCGGATGCCGAGCGGGATGCCGGCCTCGTGCGTCATGCGGGACAGCTGACCGCCGCCCACCATGCCGACGACGGGAAATTTTGCAGTGCCGGGGAGAGTCACGCGGCCAAGGATATCCGGGCCGGTCGCGGCGGGTGCAGCGGCGCCCGGGCGGGCTCCGCAGGCCCTGCCGGCCCGGTCGGCGCACCGGAACGGGCGGGTCGGAGCGGGTAGCCTGGATGGCCCAGTGCCCGGACCACAGGAGACGTCCCCGGATGGCCACCACCAACAGCACGCACCGACGCCCCTCCCTGTCCCGGCGGTTGCGCGGCGTCTCGGGCGAGGTGGTGCAGTTCGCGATCGTCGGACTGGCCGGTGTCGCGGTGAACTTCGGCGTCTCGAACGCCGTGCTGCACGCCACCCACTGGGCGCCGGTGCGCTGCTCGGTGATCGGCACGCTGGTGGCGATCGTGGTCAACTACCTGGGCTACCGCTACTGGGTCTACCGGGACAGTGACGCGGCCTCGCGCCGCCGGGAGATCACCCTCTTCCTGCTGTTCAGCGCGATCGGGCTGCTGATCGAGAACGGCGCCGTCTGGGTCGCCACCTACGGCCTGGCGCTGAAGAGCACCCTCGCCTACAACGGCGCCAAGGTGCTGGGCACCGGGCTGGCCACCCTGTTCCGCTTCTTCTCGTACCGCACCTGGGTCTTCCGTGCGATCCCCGAGCTGGCGGAGCCGGCCGCGGTGGTCGCCCAGGCGGAGCGGATCCTGGCGGTCGAGGACTCGCCGCAGTACGTGCGCTGAGTCCGGCGCCAGCTGCTGCGGGCCCGGGTCGGGAGGGGCGCGGAGACCGGCGCTAGTTGCTGCGGGCCCGGGTCAGGAAGAGCGCGAAGACCGGCGGCTTGAGCGAGAGCAGTTCCAGCCGGCCGCCGTCGGCCTCGGCGAGGTCGCGGGCGACGGCCAGGCCGATGCCGGTGGAGTTGCGGCCGCTGACGGTGCGTTCGAAGACCCGGTTGCCCAGTTCCGCCGGGACCCCGGGGCCCTCGTCCTGCACCTCGACCACCACCGAGCCGCCCGAGGAGCGCACCCGCAGCGTGATGGTGCCGCCGCCGTGCATCAGGGAGTTCTCGATCAGCGTGGCCAGCACCTGGGAGACGGTGCCGGGGGTGCCCGTCGCGGTGACGTGCTCCAGGCCCTCGCGCACCAGCAGCCGCCCGGTGCCGCGCATCGGGGCGGCCCACTCCTCGCGCTGCTGCTTGAGCACCTCGTCCAGGTCGAAGCCGGCCGCGCTGGGGCCGTGCGTGTCGCGCTGGTTGGTGAGCAGCCGCTGGACCACGTCGGTCAGCCGCTCCACCTGCTGCAGCGCGATGCTCGCCTCCTCGCGCACGGTCTCCGGCTGGTGGGCCAGCGCGGTGATCTCCTCCAGCCGCATCGAGAGCGCGGTGAGCGGGGTGCGCAACTGGTGCGAGGCGTCGGCGGCCAGGCGCCGCTCGGCGGTGAGCATCCGGCCGATCCGCTCGGCGCTGGCGTCCAGCACCTCGGCCACCCGGTCCAGTTCGGGCACCCCGTAGCGGCGGTCGCGCGGGCGCGGGTCGCCGGAGCCGAGCCGCTCGGCGGTCTCGGCCAGGTCGGTCAGCGGGCGGGCCAGCCGGCGGGCCTGCCAGACCGCGAGGGCCACCGCCGCCTGCACGGCCAGCAGCGCGGCCAGGCCGAGCAGCAGCAGCATGTTGCCGATCTCGTGGTCCACGTCGCGCCGGGACTGCTCCACCGTCACGGTCTCGCCGCTGGCACCGGTCTCGGTGGCGGTCAGCGGGTGCCCGGACGGCGGGGTGCCGATCGAGATCACCGGCTGGCCCGGGATCCGGATCTCGGCGTAGTCGCCCTCGATCACCTGGCTGCCGATCCGCTCCGGGCTCACCGGCTCGCCGGCCGCCAGCCGGGTCTCCACCAGGCCGAGCAGCCGGACGGTGGCGGCGTCCACCCGCTCCTGGGCGCTGCTGACGATGGTGCGCTTCTCGACCAGCGCGAGCGGGACGCAGAACACCGCCACCACCACCAGCACCACGCCGAGCAGCGAGTTGATCATGCGGCGTTTCAACGGGGTGGTGCCTTCGGTCTCGGTCCGGTGGGGAGGTCGGGGTCGGGGCCCTTCGGTCGCGGACCGAGGAGCCCCTAGTTCTTCTCGAAGCGGAAGCCCACGCCGCGCACGGTGGCGATGTAGCGCGGGTTGGTCGCGTCGTCGCCGAGCTTCTTGCGCAGCCAGGAGATGTGCATGTCCAGGGTCTTGGTGGAGGTCCACCAGGTGGTGTCCCAGACCTGGCGCATGATCTCCTCCCGGGTCACCACCCGGCCGGCGTCCCGCACCAGCACCCGGAGCAGCTCGAACTCCTTGGCCGAGAGGGTCAGCTCCTCCTCGCCCAGCCAGGCGCGGTGCGACTCGATGTCGATCCGCACCCCGTGCGCGCCGGTGGAGAGCGAGTCCACGTTGCCGCGGCGCAGCAGCGCCCGGACCCGGGCCAGCAGTTCGGCCAGCCGGAACGGCTTGGTCACGTAGTCGTCGGCGCCGGCGTCCAGGCCGACCACGGTGTCCACCTCGTCGGCGCGGGCGGTGAGCACCAGCACCGGGCAGCTGCGGCCGTCGGCGCGCAGCCGCCGGCACACCTCCAGCCCGTCCATCTGCGGCAGGCCGAGGTCGAGGACGACCAGGTCGACCTCTTCCTCCAGTCCCGCCTCCAGTGCCGACGGGCCGTCCTCGCGGACCAGCACCTCGTAGCCCTCACGGCGCAGCGCACGGGCCAGCGGTTCCGAGATAGCCGGGTCGTCCTCGGCGAGCAGCACACAGGTCATGGGCCGATCGTAGTGGTCCACAGGCCCGATTCCGGCGGTCGGGCCGGTCACCGGCGGGGTGCACGGCACCGTGCGCCGGTCCGTGCGCCGCCCCGTCCGGACCACCGGTTCCTGTGAAGAAGCTCACAGCGGGTAGTCGCCCGGAGTGCGCCCGTGATCCCGGACACGTTCGGTGACACACCCGCCAGGGGGAGAGATCCTGCCGTTGGACCTTGGCATCGAAGGCATACTTCCTGCCGTACCATCGATTGCCGCGGTCCCTTGGGACTTGCTTGACTCATCCGTTATTCACTTGGTGTCTTTTGTCCCGTCATGTCGTGGAATATCGCGACGTACAGTGGTCCGGTCCCCATGTCATGTACCGCGGATCCCCCCTGGGCGAGCAGCATCAGGACCCGCGCGGTGCACCGGCCCCGCCCGCCACCACCACAGGGTGAGCGGAGTCCCGGACAGTCAGGCAAGGAACCACAACTGATGGCGTCAACCACCACCTTGGAGTCCGGCGTACAGCCGGTCACCCCTTCTGGCGGCAAGACCTTCTTCGGGCACCCCCGAGGACTCGCCACGCTCTTCATGACCGAGACCTGGGAGCGGTTCAGCTTCTACGGCATGCGGGCCCTGCTCGTGCTGTACATGGTCGCCTCGACCCACAACGGCGGCCTGGGCATGAAGGTCGCCATGGCGACCGCGATCTACAGCGTGTACAACGCCATGGTCTACCTGCTCGCGCTGCCCGGCGGCTGGATCGCCGACCGCTTCCTGGGCGCCCGCAAGACGGTGGCGCTCGGCGGCACCGTGATCATGATCGGCCACTTCCTGCTGGCCGTGCCGTTCAAGGCCTCGTTCTTCGTCGGCCTGGTCTTCATCGCGGCCGGTTCCGGCCTGCTCAAGGCCAACATCTCCACCATGGTCGGCCACCTCTACGACGGGCCGAACGACCCGCGCCGGGACGGCGGCTTCACCATCTTCTACATGGGCATCAACCTCGGTGCCTTCGCCGCCCCGCTGGTCATCGGCACCGTGGGCCAGAGCGTCAACTGGCACCTGGGCTTCGCGCTGGCCGGCGTCGGCATGGCGCTGGGCCTGGGCCAGTACCTGCTGGGGACCCGCCACCTGAGCGCGAAGAGCGACGTGGTCGGCTCGCCGATCGGCGAGGCCGAGAAGCGCGCGCTGCTCCGCAAGGGCGCCTTCTGGGTCGCGCTGGCCCTGGCGTTCTACGCCGTCGTCGTGCTGACCGGCCACTTCACCATCTCCTGGGCGGTCTGGCCGCTGTCGATCGCCGGCATCGCGATCCCGGTGCTGGTCTTCTCCCGGTTCAAGCGGGACAAGGACCTGACCCCCGCCGAGCAGTCCAAGATCAGCGGCTACATCTGGTTCTTCGTGGTCGCCGCCGTGTTCTGGATGATCTACGACCAGAGCGGTTCCACCCTGAGCGTCTTCGCCGACGACAGCACCAACCTGTCGGTGCTCGGCTGGCACTTCCCGTCCAGCTGGTTCCAGTCGCTGAACCCGCTGTACATCATGGCGCTGGCCCCGGTCTTCGCCTGGCTCTGGGTCTGGCTCGCCCGCCGCGGCAAGAACCCCAGCACGACCATGAAGTTCGCCATCGGCCTGCTGATGATCGGCGCCTCGTTCCTGGTCATGATGCTGGCGATGGCCGCGGCCTCCGGCGGCGTCAAGGTCAGCCCGCTCTGGCTGGCCCTGGTCTACCTGGTGCAGACGGTCGGCGAGCTGACCCTCTCCCCGGTCGGCCTGTCGGTCACCACCAAGCTGGCTCCCGCCAAGTACGCCAGCCAGATGATGGGTGTCTGGTTCCTCGCCGTCACCGCCGGCGACTGCGTCGCCGCCGTCATCCAGCTCGGCCTGGGCGACGCGACCGGCTCCACGGTGTACTTCGCCGTGCAGGGCATCGCGGCGATCATCGCCGGTGTGGCGCTGGTGATGTACCGCAAGAACGTGATCAAGCTGATGGGCGACGTGCACTGACGCACGGCTCCCCCACGGCACACAGCCCGGTGGCCCGGTACGCGAAGCGCGTACCGGGCCACCGGCGTCACGTTCCCGGTCGCCGTTACTGCAGTCCGGCACCCGCGTAGCCGCGCGGCATGTTCCACTGCTGGTTCACGCCGCCGTTGCAGTCCCAGAGCTGCAGCATGGTCCCATAGTTGTAGGCCCTGTTGAACGGGACGTCGAGGCAGCGGCCCGACTGCGGGTTGAACAGCGACCCGTCGGCCCGCGGCTCCCAGACCTGGTTGCCGCCGCCGTTGCAGTCCCACAGCTCGATCTGGGCGCCGTTGTTGGTGGCGTTGCCGGTCACGTCCAGGCACTTGCCCATCGACCGGATCGTGCCGTCCGGCCGGTTCGAGGAGAACGTCTGGTTGTCGTGGCTGCCGAGGCAGTTCCAGAGCTCGATCCGGGTGCCGTTGGCGTTGCCGCCGCCGGTCGCGTCGACGCAGTTGTACGAGGCGGAGACGGCAGAGTAGGAGCCGGTCCCCTGAGCGTAGTTGACCACTCTGTCGTAGGTGGCCAGGTCGCTCACCAGGCCGTGGAACTTCCAGGTCTGACTGCCCTGGCGCAGGAAACTGCCGATGTGGACAGCGCCCTTGGCGTTCCAGGCCGCGCTCGCCGGGTGGTAACCCGACGCCACGGGTTGGCCGTCCACGAAGAGCTGCAGGAAGCCGGCCTGGGCGTTGTAGGTGGCGGTCAGCTGCTGCCAGGTGCCGTACTTGACCTGGGCGCCCGGCAGCCGGGTGGCCGTGTCGTCCCAGTTCGGGTCGGTCGTGTCGCTGCTGCTCAGCTCGAAGTGCCAGTTGTTGTCCCACGGGCTCGCCCACAGGAGCAGCCCGGACCCCTGGGTGCCGTCCTGACTCAGCACGACGCCACCGCCCGGCGAGGCCTTCGCCCAGGTGGTGACGGAGAAGTCCTTGCCGGTGTCCAGCAGCGGGCCCGATCCGTCGATGCTGCCGGTCCCGTCCAGTTGGGCAACCGAGGTGGGCATCGGCCGGCCGTCGGCCGTGTCGGAGTTGGCGACGAAGGACACGCCGCCGGTGACCGCGAGCGGGCTGCCACCCAGACTCGGCGTGCCCTGGGTCGACGCACTCATCTGGTACTGCGCCGCCGGATCCCAGAGGTCGCCCGGCAACGTCGGCCCGGGGTAGACGAAGGTCGTCAGCTGGACCTCGTTGGAGAGGTTCCCGGCCTGGTCCACGACACGCAGGTGCACGGTCTGGTTCCCCGGGGAGGCGAACTGCACGGTGCCGGTGACGGCGGCACCGTCAGTGCGGCAGTCCTTCGCGTCGATCCAGGTGGGGTCGTCGTTGATCCGGTACTGCAGGCAGCCCTGGGGAGTGATTCCGTCCGTCTGGGCCTTCGCGGAGTACTTCAGCGTGTACTGCCATCCGCCCATGTGCGGCGGTGCCTGCACAGCGCGCGGCTGGAAGTCGATACCGGGCGCGGTGCGTGCGATCCGGAAGCCGCACCAGGTCGACGGCAGCGAGGCCGTGCCTTGGGCGTCGCGGCTGACGGCGTGCCAGGCGTAGCTGTGTCCGTCCAGCAGTTTGGTGCTGTCCAACGCGAACGATGCGGTGCCGTCCGCACCGACGGCTCCGGTACCCACCAGCACGTCAGTGTTGATCGCCAGGCTGTCCTCGACGTGGAACTCCATCGTGACGGCGCTGCCGCGGGCCTTGGCGGTCAGGCTGCTGGCACCGGTCGGCAGGTAGCCCCAGCTCTGGTAGTACGCGCCGCACCCCTCATAGGGGGTGCCGAACAGGGCCGGCTCCACGGGAGCAACGGCCAGACCGGTCGGGCTGAGCGGCCGGGCCGGCGCCGTGTCCGCCTGCGCCGCCGGGGCGAAGCCGGGCGCGGCGGTGAAGAGGGCCACGGTCGCGGTGGCCGCTGTCAGCCCGCGCGCGGCGGACCGCTTCACCCGAGCGCCGGAAGTCGGGTCAACGATCGGCAAGGATCCCCCCAGAAGTGCAAGTCACGCGTCCTCCACAAGGGGAGGACGCGTGCACACTGCTCCCCCACGAACCCTGAAGTCAAGTGAGATGAGTATCCGTCACCCCGCCCCGGCCGCCCGCTCGTGCCCGCCTCGGACGCCGGTGGCCCGGCGCACAGGTGCGTGCCGGGCCACCGGGGCGGGAGCGGATCGCGCGACTGGAGCCGCATCGTCCCGCAGTCACCCGGGCGCCGGGTCTCCCCGACCCCGGGACACCGCGCGAACTGTCGGCCCGGCGTGCGCCGTCAGTACAGACCGGTCATGGTGCGACCGTCGTCGGGGGCCGACCACTGCTGGTTGGCGCCGCCGTTGCAGTCCCAGAGCTGCAGCATGTTCCCGTACGTCACGCTGCCGTACGGGAGGTCGAGGCAGCGGCCGGACTGCGGGTTGAACAGCGAACCGTCGGCCCGCGGCTCCCAGACCTGGTTGCCGCCGCCGTTGCAGTCCCACAGCTCGATCTGGGCACCGTTGGTGGTGGCGTTGCCGGTCACGTCCAGGCACTTGCCCATGGACCGGATGGTGCCGTCCGGGAGGTTCGCCGAGAACATCTGGTTGGCCTGCCGCGGGTACGGACCGCAGTACCAGAGCTCGATCCGGGTGCCGTTGGCGTTGCCGCCGCCGGTGGCGTCCATGCAGAAGTTGGGGTTGCCGGCCCCGGTGCGGTAGGCACCCGTCTCCTGGGAGTAGCCGGCCGCCCGGTTGTAGGTGGTCAGGTCGCTCAGCTTGCCGTGGAACTTCCAGGTCTGGACGCCCTGGCGCAGGAAGCTGCCGATGTGGACCGCGCCCTTCGCGCTCCAGGCCGACTTCGCCAGGTGGGAGCCGGAGGCGGCGGGCATGCCGTTGACGTAGAGCTGGAGGAAGCCGGCCTGGGCGTTGTAGACGGCGGTCAGCTGCTGCCAGGTGCCGTAGGCGACCTTCGCGGCCGGCAGCGTGAGCGAGGTGTCGTCCCAGTCGGGGTTGGCGGTGTCACCGGTGCTCAGCTCGAAGTGCCAGTTGTTGTCCCACGGGCTGGCCCAGAGCAGCAGCCCGGACCCCTGGGTGCCGTCCTGGCTCAGCACCACTCCACCGCCCGGCTGGGCCTGCGCCAGCACGGTGATGCTGAACGTCTTGGTGGTGTCCAGCAGCGGCCCGGGACCGTCCAGGCTCCCGGTCCCGTCCAGCTGGGCCACCGAAGTGGAGGCAATGGAGCCGGAGTTGGGGACGAAGGTGACCCCGCCGTGCACCGCCAGCGGGTCCCCGTACTGGCTGGGCGAGCCCTGGGTGGCGGCGTTGAGCTGGTACTGGACCGCCGGCCCCCGCAGGTCGCCCCGGTTGGCCACGCCGGGGTAGACGAAGACCGTCTGCTGGACCTCGTTGGAGACGTTCCCCGCGTCGTCCACGACCCGCGCGTGCACGACGTTGTTCCCGGTGGCAGTGAAGCGGACGGTGCCGCGCGCCGTGCCGTAGCCGGTGTCGCAGCCCGCGCCGGTCCATGCGGTGTCGTCGCCGAGCCGGTACTGCAGGCAGCCGCCCGGCACGGTGCCGTCCGTCTGGGCCGGGTGCGCGTACCCCACGGTGAGCCCCCAGCCGTCCGTGTACGCGGGGATCGCGGGGTCCTGCTGCGGGACGCTGCTGACGGTGGGCGCGGTGCGGTCGATCCGGAAGTGGCAGTCGCCCGTCTCCCAGACCAGGCCGCCCGCGTCGGTGCTGCTCAGGTGCCAGGCGTAGCTGTGGCCGTCCAGCAGCTTGCTGCTGTCCATCGGCGTGGCCGAGGTCGCGGTGGTGCCGTCCGCGCCGAGCGTGGCGGGGATGACCAGCACGTCGGTGCCCCGGACCTGAGTGTCCTGGACGTGGAACTCGACCGAGGTCGAGCCCGCGCCGACCGTCCCGGTCAGGCTGCTGTCACCGGTCGGCAGGTAGCCCCACGGCGTCTGGCCGCACCCCTCCGCGGGAGAGCCGGAGAGGGTCGGCTCGACCGGGAGGACGGCCATCCCCCCGTTCGCCGCGGTGGCGGCGGGCGCGGCAGCGGGCGCGGGCGAGGCCGGCGACGCAGCAGGCGCGGGCGAGGCCGCGGGCGACGCGGCCTGCGCCGCCGGGGCGACGCCCAGGGCGGCGGTGGAGAGGGTGACGGTCGCGGTGGCGGCTATCAGCCCCCGCGCGGCGGCGCGCTTCACCCGGGCGCCGGAAGTCGGGTCAACGATCGGCAAAGGTCCCCCAGCTGTGCATCTCACGGTTCCTCCACAAATGGAGGACGCACGCACACTGCTCCTTCGCGGTCGCAAAGTCAAACGCCGCGACCGCAGCCGCGGCGCGCCCAGCACCGCTGGGGCGCGCCACGGCTGTCGACGGGTCAGACCTCCCGCACCCCGGCCCGCCACACCGCTGCTGTCAGCGGCACGCCCGGCCGGTAGGCCAGGTGCACCGGGGACGGCGCGTCGAGCAGCAGCAGGTCGGCCCGGGCCCCCGGCGAGATGTGGCCCACGTCCGTGCGCCGCAGCGCCCGGGCGCCGCCCGCCGTGGCCGCGTGCACGGCCTCGTCCGGGGTCATGCCCATCTCGCGGACGGCGACCGCCACGCAGAAGGCCATCGACGAGGTGAACGAGGAGCCCGGGTTGCAGTCGGTGGAGAGCGCCACCGTGGCGCCCGCGTCCAGCAGTCGGCGGGCGTCGGGGTACGGCGCCCGGGTGGAGAACTCGGCGCCCGGGAGCAGGGTGGCCACCGTGGCGGAGCCGGCCAGGGCGGCCACGTCGGCGTCCGTCAGGTGGGTGCAGTGGTCGGCCGAGGCCGCACCCAGCTCCACCGCGAGCTGCACGCCGGGTCCGTGCGAGAGCTGGTTGGCGTGCACCCGGGGGGTGAGCCCGCGCTCGATGCCGGCCGTCAGCACCGCCCGCGCCTGGTCGCCGTCGAAGGCGCCGCGCTCGCAGAAGACGTCCACCCAGCGGGCGTACGGGGCGCAGGCGTCCAGCATCTCGCCGGTCACCAGGTCCACGTATCCCGACGGGTCGTCGGCGAACTCCGGGGCCACCACGTGGGCGCCCAGGTAGGTGGTCTCCGCGGTGTGCTCGGCCGCGATCCGTAGCGAGCGCGCCTCGTCGGCCACGGTCAGGCCGTAGCCCGACTTGCACTCCACCGTGGTGGTGCCCTGGCGCAGCGCCTCGGCCACGAAGCGCGCCACGTTGGCGGACAGCTCGGCGTCGGTCGCCGCCCGGGTCGCCGCCACCGTGGTGCGGATCCCGCCGGCGGTGTAGCTCTGGCCGGACATCCGGGCGTTGAACTCGGCGGTGCGGTCCCCGGCGAAGACCAGGTGGGCGTGCGAGTCCACGAAGCCGGGCAGCAGCGCGCGGCCGGCCGCGTCGACGACCCGGTCCGCGGCCGGTGCCTCGGCGGCCCGCCCGGTCCAGGTCACCACCGACCCGTCCAGCACCACGGCGGCGTCCTCGACGGTGCCGAGCAGCCCGGGGTGTGACGGATCGTTGGTGACGAGGGTGCCGATGTTGGTGATCAGGGTGCTGGTCATGAGCCCTTCAGCGCAGCGATCGAGGTCTGGAGCAGGGACGGCACGTCGGCGACCAGCTGGTGCACGCCGTCGGCGACCACCGTGCGGCCGCCGACCACCACGTGCCGCACGTCGGCCGCGGAGGCGGCGAAGACGGCGGTCTCGGCGCCGAGCCGCGGCACGGCCCCGGCGGTGCGCACCGAGTCCATCGCGAGCACGGTGAAGTCGGCCAGCGCACCGGCCTCGATCCGGCCCGCCTCGGGCCAGCCGAGCGAGGCGTGCCCGTCCTCGGTGCCGGCCCGCAGCAGCGCGTTGGCGGTCCAGTGGCCGCGGGTGCGGCTGCGCAGCCGCTCGTTCAGCTCCAGCGCCCGGGCCTCCTCGAACGGGTCGATCACCGCGTGGCTGTCGCTGCCCAGGGTGATCGGGCAGCCGGCGCTGGCCAGCTGCCGGGCCGGGCCGATCCCGTCCGCGAGGTCCCGCTCGGTGGTGGGGCACATGCAGATCACCGTGGAGGAGTCGCTGAGCAGCTTGACGTCCTCCTCGGTGAGGTGGGTCGCGTGCACCGCGCTGGTGCGCGGGCCGAGCGCGCCGTGGTCGGCCAGCAGCCGGGTCGGGGTGACGCCGTGCGCGGCCAGGCAGGCGTCGTTCTCGGCGGTCTGCTCGGACAGGTGCACGTGGAGGGGGGCCTTGCGCATCGCGGCCCAGTGCGCGACGGTGCTCAGCTGCTCGGCCGGCACCGCCCGCACCGAGTGGATGGCGGCGCCGATCCGGGCGTGCGGACGGGCCTTCAGGGCCTCCGCCCGCTCGGCCCAGCCGGCGGCGTCCCGGTCGCCGAAGCGCAGCTGGGGCTTGGTCAGCTCGGCGCCGAAGCCGGACGACAGGTAGCAGGTGTCCAGCAGGGTGATCCGGATCCCGGCCCGGTCGGCCGCCTCGATCAGCGCCTCGCCCATCGCGTTCGGATCGGCGTAGCGGGCGCCGCCGGGGGCGTGGTGCAGGTAGTGGAACTCCCCCACCGCGGTGATCCCCGCCAGCGCCATCTCCGCGTAGACCGCGGTGGCCAGCTCCAGGTAGCTGTCCGGATCCAGTGCGGCGGCGAACCGGTACATGGTGTCGCGCCAGGTCCAGAACGTGCCCGAGCCCACCTGCACGGTGCTGCGCAGCGCCCGGTGGAAGGCGTGCGAGTGGGCGTTGGCCTGCCCGGGCACCATCAGCCCGCGCAGCCGGACCGCGCCGTCCGGGCACGGCCCGCTGTCCGGGGTGACCTGGCCGATCCGCCCGTCGGCCGCCACCCGGACCAGCACGTCCGGCTCCACCACCGGGCCGTTGACGTGCGGCAGCCAGGCGTACTCGGCCCAGTACGTCGTCGCTACTGACATGCGAGGTCCTCCAGGACGTCCGCCAGGGCCGACACGCCCGCCAGGCAGTCGGGCAGTTCGGCGTGCTCGGTCGGCGAGTGCGAGACACCGCTCGGGTTCCGTACGAACAGCATGGCGGTCGGGATCGCCGATGCCAGGATCCCGGCGTCGTGTCCCGCGCCGGTGGGCAGCACCGGCGCCCCGTGCAGGGTGGCCGCGATCCGGTCGCGCAGCGGCACGTCGAAGTCCACCACCGGGGTGTAGGACTCGCGGGTCAGCTCGACCCGGACGCCGTCCCGCTCGGCGCGCTCGGCGGCCGACCGGTGGATCTGCTCGACCAGCTCGGTGAGCGTGGCCTCGTCCGCCGCCCGGGAGTCCAGCCAGCCGCGCACCAGCGAGGCGATCGCGTTGGTGCCGTTCGGCTCCACCGCGATCTTGCCGAAGGTGGCCAGCGCGCCGGCCAGCCGGGCCTTCTTGCGGGCCGCCAGCACGGTGGTGGCGTAGGTGAGCATCGGGTCGCGCCGGTCGTCCAGCCGGGTGGTGCCGGCGTGGTTGGCCTCGCCGTGGAAGTCGAAGCGCCACCGGCCGTGCGGCCAGATCGCCCCGGCCACGCCGACCGGCTGACCCTCCGCCAGGTACCGGCCCTGCTCGACGTGCAGCTCGACGAAGGCACCGATCCGGGACAGCCGGTCCCGGTCGGCCCCGATCGCGCTCGGGTCGTAGCCGGCCCGCTCCATCGCGTCCGGCAGCCGCACGCCGTCCGCGTCGCGCAGCTCGACGGCCTGCTCCGGGGCCAGCACCCCGGCGGTCAGCCGGGAGCCGATGCAGGCCACGCCGAACCGGGCCCCCTCCTCGTCGCCGAAGTTGACGACCGCCACCGGCTTGGCGAACCGCGCTCCCCTCCCGCGCAGTTCGTCCAGGGCGGCGAACGAGGAGACCACGCCCAGCGGGCCGTCGAAGGCGCCGCCGTCCGGCACCGAGTCCAGGTGCGAGCCGGTGACGACCGCGCCCTCGCCCTGCGGGTCGCCCAGCCAGGCCCACTGGTTGCCGTTGCGGTCCAGCTCGTAGTGCAGGCCGCGGTTGCGGGCCTGCTGCTCGAACCACGCCCGGCACTCGGCGTCGGCCGAGTTCCAGGCGTGCCGGCGGTAGCCGCCGGAGGCGGCGGAGCGGCCCACGGGGAGCAGCTCCGCCCACATCTCCTCGAAGGACGGCAGGGTCACAGCTCGCCCATGGGCACGCGCACGCCCCGCTCGGCGGCGACCTCGGTGGCGATGTCGTAGCCGGCGTCCACGTGCCGGATCACGCCCATGCCCGGGTCGTTGGTGAGCACCCGGCGGATCTTCTCGCCCGCCAGCGCGGTGCCGTCGGCCACCGTGACCTGGCCGGCGTGGATCGAGCGGCCGATGCCGACGCCGCCGCCGTGGTGGATGGAGACCCAGGACGCGCCGGAGGCCACGTTGACCATGGCGTTGAGCAGCGGCCAGTCGGCGATCGCGTCGGAGCCGTCCAGCATCGCCTCGGTCTCGCGGTACGGCGAGGCGACCGAGCCGCAGTCCAGGTGGTCGCGGCCGATCACGATCGGGGCGGAGAGCTCACCGGAGGCGACCATGTCGTTGAAGCGCTCGCCGGCCTTGTCGCGCTCGCCGTAGCCGAGCCAGCAGATCCGCGCCGGCAGGCCCTGGAAGTGCACCTTCTCCTGGGCCATCTTGATCCAGCGGTGCAGCGACTCGTTCTCCGGGAACAGGTCGAGCACGGCCTTGTCGGTCTTGTGGATGTCCTGCGCGTCGCCGGACAGCGCGGCCCAGCGGAACGGGCCCTTGCCCTCGCAGAACAGCGGGCGGATGTAGGCCGGGACGAAGCCGGGGAACGCGAAGGCGCGGTCGTAGCCGGCCAGCTGGGCCTCGCCGCGGATCGAGTTGCCGTAGTCGAAGACCTCGGCGCCGCGGTCCTGGAAACCGACCATCGCCTCCACGTGCCTGGCCATCGACTCGCGCGAGCGGGTGGTGAACTCGGCGGGCTTCTCGGCGGCGTAGGTCGCCATGTCGTCGAAGTCGACGCCGATCGGCAGGTAGCTCAGCGGGTCGTGGGCGCTGGTCTGGTCGGTGACGATGTCGATCGGCGCGTCCATCGCGAGCAGCTGCGGGAAGAGCTCGGCCGCGTTGCCCAGCAGGCCGATCGAGAGCGGCTGCCGCTTGTCGCGGGCGGCGGTGGCCAGCTCCAGGGCGTGGCTGAGGTTCTTCGCCTCGACGTCCAGGTAGCGGTGCTCGATCCGGCGGGCGATCCGGGACGGGTCGCAGTCGATGCAGATCGCCACGCCGCCGTTCATGGTGACGGCCAGCGGCTGGGCGCCGCCCATGCCGCCGAGGCCGGCGGTCAGCGTGATGGTGCCTTCGAGGGTGCCGTGGAACTTCTTGTTGGCGACGGCCGCGAAGGTCTCGTAGGTGCCCTGCAGGATGCCCTGGGTGCCGATGTAGATCCAGGAGCCGGCCGTCATCTGGCCGTACATGGTGAGGCCGAGGCTCTCCAGCCGGCGGAACTCCTCCCAGTTGGCCCAGTCGCCGACCAGGTTGGAGTTGGCGATCAGCACCCGGGGGGCCCACTCGTGGGTCTGCATCACGCCGACCGGGCGGCCGGACTGGACCAGCATGGTCTCGTCCTGCTTCAGCCCCTGCAGGGTCTTCACCATCGCGTCGAACGAGCGCCAGTCCCGGGCCGCCTTGCCGGTCCCGCCGTAGACCACCAGCTTGGACGGGTGCTCGGCCACCTCGGGGTCGAGGTTGTTCATCAGCATCCGCAGGGCAGCCTCCTGCTGCCACCCCTGGGCCGTCAGCTTCGTGCCCCGCGCCGCCCGCACCTCGCGCGGCCCGCTCGTCTGCTCCGCCATGCTGTGGTTCTCCCTCTGCGGCTACCGACCGGACTACTCCGGATGGATTAATTCAGTGACAACACGACTGAATATATCCAATCACCCGGTCACTGGCCAGAGCCCCGGCCCCCCGTATCCCGTTTGACTGACCTCCGGCCGGTGCGGAATCGTGCCTCCCGCCCGACACCTGTTCCGGGCTCGACACTTCGTTCGATCTGGGGGGATCGCTTGCGCACCACTTCCTCTCCCACCGCCGCGGGGGGCGGGGGGAGCGCCCGCCGCCTCGGCACGGCGACCGCCGTCCTGGCGCTCACCACCGGTCTGCTCGGCATCGCGCCGTTCGCCGCCCAGGCGGCGAGCCCGTCGGCGAGCCCGTCGGCCGGCCCCACGGCGAGCCCCGCCCCGACCGGTACGGCTGCCCCGACCGGTGCGGCTGCCCCGGCCGGTGCGGCCGCGCCCGCCGACACCGGCACGCCGACGCCCACGCCCACGCCCACGCCGACCGCCCCCGTGGAGCTGCCGACCAACGTCGCGATCTCCCCGGTGGAGCCCGGCCGGGTCGACCCCGCGCTGCGCACCGAGGGCTGCGGCACCACCGACCCGGGCAGCTGGGGCTGGCTCCCCGCCGGCGCCGGCAGCCTCACCGCCAAGGTGACCGGAACGTCCCCGGCGCTCAGCGTCGAGTTCCACCTCAGCGACGTCGCCCAGCCCGGCACCGACGTGCTGACCGGCACCGCCGCGGCCACCGGTGCCATCGCCACCCTGCCGCTGGACGGCAGCAAGCTGCTCGACGGCCACAGCTACGCCTGGCACGCGATCGGCCTGGACGGCAGCGGGAACCGGACCGCCGCCACCGCGGACTGCCACTTCCGGGTGGACCGGACGGCGCCGCAGCTGACCTCGCTCGCACCGTGGGTCTACACCCCGCACGCGGGCCAGTGGTTCTCGGTCGAAACCACGCAGACGGACCCGGCCCCGGCCGGCGGCGCGGCCTCCGGCGTCGCCTGTGTCCACGCACGGTTGGACAGTTCGATGAACTGGTCCACGCAGTGCGGCAACGATCCCGGGAACGGCGTGCTGGCCTCGTACGCCATGCCCGTCGGCCGCCACACCGTGCACGTCCGGGTCGAGGACCAGGCCGGCAACCTGTCCGCGGAGTCCGACCTGCCGGTCGTCACGTTCCCCGGCCAGCAGATCGCCGGCGACTACCCGAACCCGACCCACCAGTGGGAGCTCAGCCGGTCCGCCGGCGGCACCGACACCCTCGGCACGGTTCCGCTCGCGCCGACCGGCGGGGTCAGCTGGACCGACAACCCGGGCGCCATCGGCGGCTACCCGAACGGCATCAACCCGGCCTACCTGTCCGACACCGTGGCCAGCTTCGACGGCAGCGGGCAGCTCGGCGCCGCCGGCCCGGCCGTCGACGTCCGCCAGAGCTTCTCGGTCAGCGCCTGGGTGCGGCCGCAGGCCAGCGGCGGCGTGGCGTTCAGCCAGGACAGCGGCACCAACAGCGGGTTCATGGTCTGGGCCGACCCCGGTGACAACCGCTGGCACTTCGGCATCAACAACCGCACCGACGGCACCTGGTCGTTCGACCAGGTGACCCAGTACGACCCGCGCTTCGGCTCGGTCAGCTGGGGCAGCTGGGTCCAGCTGACGGTCACCTACAACGCCACCAGCCAGGCGATGAACCTCTACCTCGGCGGCAACTGGGCGGCCACCGGCGTGCACGCCGCGAACAGCTCGGTCGCGGTCCAGGGCGACTTCCGGATCGGCCAGTACCAGTACCTGAACGGCCCGTCCACGCGCTTCCACGGCGACGTGACCGACCTGGCGGTCTACGACCGCGAGATCCGCTGGGACCCGACCGTCGCCACGTACGTGGTCCGGATGGGCTACAACAAGTGCCTGGACGCCAACTGGGGCAGCTCCGCCAACGGCACCGCGGTCCAGCTCTGGGACTGCAACGGCGGCCCGGGCCAGGTCTTCTCGGCCGGCCAGCCCGACGGCACGGTCCGGGTGCTCGGCAAGTGCCTGGACGCGACCGGCAACGGCACCGCCAACGGCACCCCGCTCGAACTGTGGGACTGCAACGGCGGCGGGAACCAGGTCTGGGTCCCGCGGCCGGACGGCTCGCTCTACAACCCGCAGTCCAAGCGCTGCCTGGACGACACGGGGTTGAGCACGACCAACGGCGCCCGGATGGAACTCTGGGACTGCAACGGCAACTACAACCAGCAGGTGCAGATCAACCGCCAGAGCTGGAACGCCTTCCGCTGACCCGAACCGGTCCCGGTCGACACCCGCCGGCCCCGTCGCGCACCCGCGCGGCGGGGCCGGCGTCGTCGGCGGGCTTCGGCGGGCAGCGCCCGACGCCCCGTCAGGCCGCCTCGTCGCCGTCCCAGTCGATGCCGATCTCGGCCAGCCAGGCGCGGTCGCGGGCCACGGTCTCGGCGGGGTCGACGGGGAGCATCGGCAGGCCCGGCGGGCGCGGGATCTCCTCGACCGGGCCCAGGCCGTACGGCTCGCCCGGATGGGTCACGGCGGTGCCGGGGCCCGGGTCCGCCAGGCCGATGTGCACCACGCTCTCGTCCCCGGGATCGAGCACGGTGAGCCCCGGGCGGGGCGGACCGGCCAGGGCCACCCGGCGGCCGCAGCGCGGGCAGGCCCATTCCTCGGCACCCGAGGCGAGCTTGCCGACCGGTCTCATCTCGTGGATCACGCGCATCGCGGACACCCCCGTTCGTCCTGTTGAGGGGATGCCCCGATTACGGGGGGAACACTCACGGCGACGCAGGGCTGCGTCCGGTCCGGCCGCGGTCGGACCGGGGCGGGCCCGCTACTCCAGGAAGAGCCCGCGCGCCGCCGCCGACTGCTCGATCGCCTCCAGCCGCGCCTCGGCGCCCGGCAGCTCGTCGCACATGGTCTGCAGCAGCACCCGGCCCAGCACCATCGGCGCGCAGGCGGTGTCGAAGACCAGCCCGGTGCCGACCTCGGCCGGCAGCATCAGGTCGGAGAGCTTGGCCACCGGCGCGAAGGCGCTGTCGGCCACCGTGAGCACGGTCAGGCCGCAGTCCCGGGCCACCGCGAGCGCGTCCATCAGCTCGCGCGGGTAGCGCGGCAGCGCGAAGCAGAGCAGGGCGGAGGCGCCGGCGGTGCGGGCCTGCTCGATCCGGTCGGCCAGCATCGAGCCGCCCTCGGAGATCAGCCGGATGTCCGGGTGCACCTTGCTGGCGAAGTAGGCGAAGCCGTGCGCCTGGGCCGAGGCGGCCCGCAGGCCGAGCACCGGCAGCGGGCGGGAGGCGGCCAGCAGCCGGGCGGCCCGCACGATCGGCTCCGGGTCGGCCAGCAGGTCGGCCAGCCGCCGCAGGTGGGCGATCTCGGCCAGCACCGCCTGCTGGTGCTCGTTGCGCACCGCCTCCGTCGGGCTCTCGGGTGCCGCCTGCTCCCCGCCGCCCAGCTCGCGCAGCCGCCGGCGCAGCGCCGGGTAGCCGTCGTACCCGAGCGCGACCGCGAACCGGGTCACCGAGGGCTGGCTGACCCCGGCCAGCTCGGCCACCTCGACGCTGGACAGGAACGGCGCCTCGGCGGCGTGCCGCACCAGGGCGTGCGCGATCCGGCGCTGAGTGGGCGTCAGGCGGTGGCCGTCGAAGAGCTCCAGCAGCCGGGCGGACGGGCCGGGCGACGGCTCGGTCATGTACGGGGGTCCCTTCGGCGGTGGGTGTCCGATCGACTGTGCAGCAGCGACGGCGCGACGGGCAATGATGTCTCGCCCGCCGGAACGGGCCGTGGTCGGGGGCGTCCCTCAGGGTCACCCTGATTTCTCCCCGATAGAACCGGCGACGGCTTTACCGGGTTCCACCGGGGGCGCCAGGCTGTTCCCATGGACAGCCGCCCCTCGGAATTCCGCAGTGAACTCGACGCCGCCCTGCAGGCCCGCAAGGAGCTCGGACCCGAGTACGAGACCGAACTGGTCGACTCGTTCCTCGCCCGGGTCGACGCCCGTCTCGACGCCCGGGTGGAGCACCGCGTCTCCGAGCGGCTCAACGAGTACGAGGCCGACCGGGGCGGGCGCCGACCGCGCGAGCGCGGCCGGCGCGGCTGGTCCGCGATGCCGGTCGTCTCGCTGGTCATGGCCATCCCGCTGACCGGCATCGGGGCCACCCTGGGCCTGCCCGGGATGCTGATCACCTGGGCCGGCATCGTCGGGGTCAACTTCGCGGCGGTCAGCGCCGAGCACCGCGAGCAGCAGCGCCAGGCGGCCAAGGCGCCCCGGAGCGAGTGGGCCTGAGTCCCGTCCCGCCCCGGGGCGCCGCGCCGGTGGTCAGGCCAGCGGCCCGGTGACCCGCTCGACCGCGCGGACCAGGTCGCCCGAGGCGACCAGGTCCTCGGCGGCGGCCAGGTCCGGCGCCAGGAAGCGGTCCCGGCCCGCACCGCCGACCCCGGCCTCACGGGCGGCGGCCAGCGCGGCGGCGGTGGCCGGGGCCAGCACCGCGGTGCCGTCGGCGGTGCGGATCTCCAGCGCGCGGGCGGCGGCGGTCAGCTCGACGGCCAGGATCCGGCCCAGGTTCTGCACCGACTGGCGCAGCTTGCGGGCGGCGGACCAGCCCATCGAGACGTGGTCCTCCTGCATCGCCGAGGACGGGATCGAGTCCACCGAGGCCGGCACGGCCAGGCGCTTGTTCTCGCTGACCAGGGCGGCCTGGGTGTACTGGGCGATCATCAGACCGGAGTCCACGCCCGGGTCGTCGGCCAGGAAGGCGGGCAGCCCGTGCGAGCGGCTCTTGTCGAGCAGCCGGTCGGTGCGGCGCTCGGCGATCGAGCCCAGGTCCGCGGCGGCGATCGCCAGGAAGTCCAGCACGTAGGCGACCGGGGCGCCGTGGAAGTTGCCGTTGGACTCCACCCGGCCGTCCGGCAGCACCACCGGGTTGTCCACCGAGGCGGCCAGCTCGCGCTCGGCCACCGTGCGGGCGTGCGCCAGGGTGTCCCGACCGGCGCCGGCCACCTGCGGGGCGCAGCGGATCGAGTAGGCGTCCTGCACCCGCGGCGCGTCGTCCTGGTGGTGGCCCGTCAGGCCGGACCCCTGCAGCACGGCGAGCATGTTGGCGGCGCTGAGCGCCTGGCCCGGGTGCGGGCGGATCGGCCCGTGCAGCTCGGGGGCCAGCACCTTCTCGGTGCCGAGCAGCGCCTCCAGGCTCAGCGCGGCGGTGATGTCGGCGGTGGTGAACAGGCGCTGCAGGTCGGCGATGGCCATCACCAGCATGCCGAGCATGCCGTCGGTGCCGTTGATGAGGGCCAGGCCCTCCTTCTCCAGCAGCTCCACGGGGGTGATGCCGGCCGCGGCCAGCAGCTCGCCGGCCGGGTGCTCGGCGCCGTCGGGGCCGTAGGCCAGGCCCTCGCCCATCAGCACCAGGGCGCAGTGCGAGAGCGGGGCCAGGTCGCCGGAGCAGCCCAGCGAGCCGTACTCGTGCACCACCGGGGTGATGCCGGCGTTGAGGATCGCGGCCATCGTCTCGGCGACCAGCGGGCGCACCCCGGTGCGGCCGGAGGCCAGGGTCTTCATCCGCAGGAACATCAGTGCGCGGGTGACCTCGCGCTCCACCGCCGGGCCCATGCCGGCCGCGTGCGAGCGGACCAGCGAGCGCTGCAGCTGGGCCCGCAGCTCGGGGCTGATGTGGCGCACGGCGAGCGCGCCGAAGCCGGTGGAGACGCCGTAGACCGGACGCGGCTCGGCGGCCAGCGCGTCGATCCGGGCGCGGGAGGCGGCCATCTCGGCCAGCGCGTCGGGGCCGATCTCGACCCGGGCGTTGCCGCGCGCGACGGCGAGCACGTCCTCGGCGGTGACGTCGGCCTTGCCGACCTGAACAAGCGGCGCGTCGGCGGCCGGAGCACGGTGCATATCCATATGCACTATCAGATCAGCTGAATGAAGATATGACAACCGCCTGTGCGGACGGACTGCGCCGAACGTGAGGTCAGCTCGGCGGCGGCGAGGCCGGCCCGGCCAGCGCCACCGCCACCAGGGCCCGCAGCGCCGGCGCGACCTGGCCCAGCGGCAGCGTCGCCTCGTCGGCGAAGAGCTCGACCAGCCAGCCGCCCGCCGGGTTGGCCCCGCCCGCCGCGACCATGCCGCGGTAGCCGCCGACCACCAGCACCGCCTCCTCGGCCGGGTCGTTGCCCACCGCCCCGGTGCGCAGCGCGAAGCTCCCGCCGCGCACCGCCCGCCGGGTGAGCGGGTAGTGCTCCAGGTCGAAGACCGCGTCCGGCGCCTCGATCCGGGCCCGCTGGCTCTCCGCCCGCCGGGCCGCGCCGGGCGACAGGCCCTCGCCGCGGGCGCCGGGCCCGCTGGTCATCCGGTACACCGCGTGCTGGGCGGTGTGCATCAGCCGGGAACCCGGCGGCACGTACGAGATCCACCAGGCCACCGCGTCCAGCAGCCGGGCGGTGGCCTCCGCCACCGTGGCCAGCCGCCCCAGGGTGTCCGCCGGGTGGTGCACCCGGGGACCGTGCTCCTGGTCCAGCGCGCCGAACACCACCGCGAGCAGCTGCCCGGGATCGGCGCTGTGCGCGGCGCCGCGGAACCGGCGCCGGTCCGCGTGCGGCAGCCGCACCCCGTTGCCGCCGGCGCGCTGGCCGCGCCCGTCCGCCCGGTGGTGCGGATCGGCCGCGTCGGCCAGCAGCACGGTCGGATCGGGGGCCAGTCCCGGCCCGTGGCTGCGCCCGGCCACCACCGGGTGCGCCGCCCGGGACGCCTTGGCCCGGTACTGCGCCGCGTCCGCCAGCCGGAACAGCCGGTCCGGGGTGGTGACCGGCCCGATCGCGTCCCCGGTGGAGGCCACGCCGCAGGCCACCCCCTCCCCGTCGGCCAGCTGCAGCGCCCGGGCGCACAGCTCCTCGGCCACCGCGACCACCTCGTCCGCCTTCTGACCCTCCGCCAGCAGGCAGAACTCGTCGCCGCCGAGCCGGGCCGCCAACGAGCCGGGCAGCTTGGCCCCGGCCACCGAGAGCTGGTTGGCGAACCGTTCCAGCAGCCGGTCGCCCATCTCGTGGCCCTGCTGGTCGTTGATCCGCTTGAGCCCGTTGACGTCGCAGACGACCAGCGAGACCACCGTGTCGTCCCGGTTGTGCGCGGCCAGCGCGCTCTCCAGCCGGGCGTCCACCGCGCGCCGGTTGGCCAGTCCGGTCAGCGGGTCGGTGAAGGCGAGGCGGCGCAGGTCGGCCAGCCGCTCGGTCTGCGCCAGGCCGGCCGAGATCTGCGCGGCCAGCAGGGTGGCGTACTGGGCGTCCGACTCGGTGAAGACCGCCAGCTCCGCGCCGCGGGCCAGGTAGAGCTCGCCCCAGGCCTGGCCGTGCAGCACGACCGGCGCCACCAGGCAGCAGGACCGCCCGCGCCGGCGCAGGCCGGCCGCGCGCTGCCGGCTGAACGGGCCGGCACCCGGGTGCGCGGCGGCCCCGAACGCCACGGCGGCGGCCGGGTCCGGCTCCTCCGCCGTCTGTACCCAGGCCCGGGGCAGTCGGCCGGTGGTCCAGTGCTCGTCCAGGTAGGTCACGATCTCCGGGAAGTCGGCCACCGGGTAGGACTCGTCCTCCGGGACCTCCTCCTCCCCCGCCGCCAGCTCGCCGTGGTTGACCAGCACCCGCAGCCGGCCCGACTCCCGGTCCCAGACCGAGACCGCCGCCATGGTGGCGTCCAGCGCCGCGGTGGCCCGGACGGCGGCCGCCCGCACCGCCTCCAGCGCGCTCTGCGCGCCCGCCATGTCCTGGGCCAGCTCGACCACGGCCTGCAGCCGCCGGTCCAGGCCGCTGGCCACCACCGCGTCTTCCGCCACCCCGTCCGGGTGTTCGAGCTCGGCCATCACGAGACCAGACTAGGGCGACAACGGAGCGAAATGCCCGATTTGGCCGCGCCGGACCGACGGCGCGGCAGAACGCGACCCCCGGGACGCGCGGCGGGGCCGCAGCGGGGTCAGATCGCCGACCGGATCCGGCGGGTGAGCAACCAGGGCTCGACCAGCCCGAGCCCGCGCACCGGCCGCCGCCACATCGCCTGCAGGTGGAAGCGCGGCACCGGCACCGCGCCGGTCTGCCCGCCCACCACGCCCAGCGGTGCGCCGGAGTGCGCCGCCAGCGCCTCGGCCAACTGCGCCTGCGCGGTGCCGGTCCCGTCCGCCGCGCCCTGGGCGGCCGCCCCGGCCTGCTCCAGCGCGGCGGCGAACTCCCCGTCGATCAGCACCGCGTCGCGCTGCGCGATCGAGGTCAGCCGGCTGGCCAGGTTGACGGTGGTGCCGAACACGTCGCCCATCCGGGAGGTGACCGTCCCGAAGGCCATCCCGACCCGCAGCGCCGGGATGCTCTCCTCCTTGGTCAGCGTCTCCACCAGGCTGAGCGCGATCTCCGCCGCCGTCACCGGGTCCTCGGAGACGAAGAGGATCTCGTCGCCCAGGGTCTTGATCAACCGACCGCCCTGACCCGCGATCAGGTCGGCGCAGGTGGACTCGAAGGTCTCCACCAGCGAGCCCAGCTCCTCCTCCTCCAGCCGGCGGGAGAGCCGGGTGAAGCCGACCAGGTCGGCGAAGCCCACCGCGAGGCGGCCGCTGGTGATCTCGGTGTCCTCGGCGGCCTGCACCACCCGGCCGGTCACCGCGGCCAGCTGCCGGCGCCAGACGTAGACCAGGAACTGCTCCAATTCGGGCAGCAGCAGCTCGACCAGCGGGTAGGCCACCTCGGCCCGGGTCAGCCCGGGCTCGGCGGCCTGGGTGAGGTTCTCCAGGAAGGTGTCCATCTGCCAGCCGGCCAGCCGCGCGGTGGTCTGCCCGGTGGACCGGGCCACCTGGATCGCCATCGACTCGTTGATCAGCCCGGACTCCACCAGGCCGGCCAGCCGGCGCAGCGCGATCACGTCGCCGTCGTTCAACGCCCGGGACTGGCCGATGTCCGGGAAGCCCATCGCCCGCCAGAAGCGGGTGGCCAGCTCCATCGGCACCTCGGCGGTGCGGGCGGCCTGGTAGGGGGTGTACCGCCGCGGGGCCCCCAGGATCAGCTCCTCCAGGTCCAGCGCGACGGTCTGGTCCGCCGCGTCGGACCCCCCGCCGCGTGTGCCGGCCTGGGGCGCCTGCCCGCCGTCGTCGTCTGCCACCGGTCCGTCCCCGTGCGGTCGCCGCACTTGCCGTTGAGGTCCCATCCTGCGGTGAGGCGCGACGCGAGGTCGTGCGCGACAGTGGCGCGCCTCACACCGTGCCAGGTGGCATCGTCGCACGGAATCCGCCGATCCGGAGCATCCGGGACCCCGACAGTGCCACGTCAGGCGCCGCGCGGCTCCGGTCGCACGTGCACCACGTCGCCCGCGCCGACCGCCTGCCGGTCGCCGTCGGCGGTGCGCACCACCAGCCGGCCGTCCGCGTCCAGCGCCACCGCCTCGCCGCGCAGCTCGCGCCCGCCCGGCAGCTGCACCAGCACCTGGCGGCCCAGCGTGGTGCAGCGCGCGGCGTAGGCCGGCAGCAGCCCGCTGGCCTGCGGGTCGCCGGCCGCGGCCTGCCACTCCCCGTACAGCTCGGCGAACTCGCGCAGCAGCGCGCGCAGCAGGGTGGCCCGGTCGGACACCTCGGCGCCGGCCAGCACCAGCGAGGCGGCGGTGGGCACCGGCAGCTCCTCGGCCCGCAGCGACACGTTCAGGCCCAGGCCGGCGACCACGGCGTCGCCGGTCAGCTCGGTGAGGATGCCGCCGGTCTTGCGCTCGGTGCCGTCGATCTCGACCTGCAGGTCGTTGGGCCACTTCAGGCCGACCTCCACCCCGGTCAGCCGGTGCACCGTGGCGGCCGTCGACACGCCGACCAGGATCGGCAGCCAGCCCAGCCGCTCGCGCGGCACGGTGGGGCGCAGCAGCACCGAGAGGAAGAGCCCGGAACGGGCCGGCGCGCTCCACACCCGGTCCAGCCGGCCGCGCCCGGCGCTCTGCCGCTCGGCGACCAGCACCGCGCCCTCGGCCGCGCCCTCGCGCGACCGGGCGGTCAGGTCACTGTTGGTGGAGCCGGTCTCCTCGACCACGTCCAGCGCGGTCCACAGCCCGCCGGGCACCAGCAGGTCGCGGCGCAGCGCCTCGGCGTCCAGCGGCGGGCGGTCCAGGTCGGTCCAGGGGGAGGGACCGGCGTGGCCGAAACCACGCAGGCCGCTGCGGCGGGGACGATCAGCCTCGGTCATGGGCCCAGCGTAGGGCTCCTGACACCGGCGGTAGCCGTAGGCCGACCCATCGTCCCGCAGAAACGCTCGTTAACACACTGTGTCGCTGGCCATAACACCGGTGCCCCGCGGCTGGCTAGGCTACCCAACGGTAGTTCGTGGCCCCGGCCCCGCCGCCGCCAGTTCCACCACCCTCCACCGCTGAAACTGTTCACGTGAGGAACTCCACGGGATGACCGACCTGCCCACCTCGCCGGACCCGCACACCACTGCCGGCAAGCTCGCCGATCTGCGCCGCCGGATCGACGAGGCGGTGCACTCCGGCTCCGCCGCGGCGGTCGAGAAGCAGCACGCCAAAGGCAAGTTGACGGCCCGCGAGCGGGTGCTCGAACTGCTGGACGAGGACTCCTTCGTCGAGTTCGACGAATTCGCCCGGCACCGGTCCACCAACTTCGGCCAGCAGAAGAACCGCCCCTACGGCGACGGCGTGGTGACCGGCTACGGCACCGTCGACGGCCGCCAGGTGGCGGTCTTCGCCCAGGACTTCACCGTCTTCGGCGGGTCGCTCGGCGAGGTGTTCGGCGAGAAGATCGTCAAGGTGATGGACTTCGCGCTGAAGACCGGCTGCCCGGTCATCGGCATCAACGACTCCGGCGGCGCCCGGATCCAGGAGGGCGTGGCCTCGCTCGGCCTGTACGGCGAGATCTTCCGCCGCAACGTGCACGCCTCCGGCGTGATCCCGCAGATCTCGCTGATCATGGGCCCGTGCGCGGGCGGCGCGGTCTACTCCCCGGCGGTCACCGACTTCGTGGTGATGGCCGACCAGACCTCGCACATGTTCATCACCGGCCCGGACGTGATCAAGACGGTCACCGGCGAGGACGTCGGGATGGAGGAGCTGGGCGGCGCCCGGACCCACAACACCAAGTCCGGCAACGCGCACTACCTGGCGGCCGACGAGAAGGACGCCATCGAGTACGTCAAGAGCCTGCTCTCGTACCTGCCGTCCAACAACCTCTCGGACCCGCCGGTCTTCCCGGAGACCGCCGACCTGTCGGTCACCGAGGAGGACCTGGAGCTCGACGCCATCGTGCCGGACTCGGCCAACCAGCCGTACGACATGCGCAAGGTGATCGAGCACGTGCTCGACGACGGCGAGTTCCTGGAGACCCAGCCGCTGTACGCCGGCAACATCGTCACCGGCTTCGGCCGGGTCGAGGGCCACCCGGTCGGTGTGGTCGGCAACCAGCCGATGGACCTGGCCGGCTGCCTGGACATCGCCGCCAGCGAGAAGGCCGCCCGCTTCGTGCGCACCTGCGACGCCTTCAACATCCCGGTGCTCACCTTCGTGGACGTGCCCGGCTTCCTGCCCGGCACCGGCCAGGAGTGGGACGGCATCATCCGCCGCGGCGCCAAGCTGATCTTCGCCTACGCCGAGGCCACCGTGCCGCTGATCACCGTGATCACCCGCAAGGCCTTCGGCGGCGCCTACGACGTGATGGGCTCCAAGCACCTGGGCGCCGACCTCAACCTGGCCTGGCCGACCGCGCAGATCGCGGTGATGGGCGCGCAGGGCGCGGCCAACATCGTCTACCGCCGCGAGCTGGCCGAGGCGGCCGCGGCCGGGCAGGACGTGGACGCCCGCCGCGCCGAGCTGGTCGCGGAGTACGAGGACACCCTGCTCAACCCGTACCTGGCCGCCGAGCGCGGCTACGTGGACGCGGTGATCGCCCCGTCCGAGACCCGCACGCACATCGTCCGCGGGCTGCGCGCGCTGCGCGGCAAGCGCGAGGTGCTGCCGCCGAAGAAGCACGGCAACATCCCCCTGTAGGGCGTGCACGAGAGAGGAGCGGCAACCGATGTCCGAGTTCCAGGTGCTGCACGGGCAGCCGACCCCCGAGGAGCTGGCCACCGTCCTGGCGGTGGTCCAAGCCCGGGCCGCCGCAGGCCAGGCCGCGCTCGACGCGGCCGGGGCGGCGCGCGGCCCGGCCTCCCCGTGGACCGACCGCGCCCGCGCCATGCGCCACCTGCCCGCCCCCGGCCCCGCCGCCTGGCGCACTTCCGGCTGGGCGCGCTGACGGCCGACCGGGCGCGCTGATCGGGTGACCCCGCTGGGGGGGGTTGCCGGGCTGCCTCGTGGGCGGCTGGACAGGGCAGGCGGGGTGGTGGGAGGGATAGGACCGC
>NZ_JBHYKG010000008.1:0-71231 GCF_042741245.1 Kitasatospora sp. NPDC058965 | reverse complement strand
CCCGGGTCGGGTGCGGGCCGCCGGCGGCGCCCGTCCTCACTCGGTCCGCAGGGCGACCGCGGTCCGGGTGCGGGCCGCCCAGCCGGCCGGCAGCAGGGCGCCGAGCAGGGCCAGCAGGAGACCGCCGAGCAGCAGCGGCAGCAGGTCGGCCGGGCCGTACACCGCGAGGATCGCGGGCGGCAGCCGCAGCCCCGCGCTGTGCGCCATCGCGGGCACCACCAGGCGCTGCAGCCCGACCCCCAGCGGCACCCCGGCCACCCCGCCGACCAGGCCGATCAGGGCGACCGAGGCGAGCACCATGGCGACGGTCTGGCGCGGCGTCATGCCGAGCGCCTTGGCCACCCCGAGGTCGCGCACCCGGTCCCGGGTGTCCAGCACCACCGCGTTGAGCACGCCGAGCCCGGCCACCGCGATCAGCATCAGGGTGAGCAGCGCGGTCAGCGCGTCCAGCACGATCAGCAGCTGGCTGGCCCCGCCCCCGCCGCCGACCTCGGCCCGGGCGCCGGTCGGCCGCAGCGCGGCGTTGAGCGCGGTGGTGTAGGCGTTCGGGTCGGTGCCGTGCTGCAGCGCGACGTAGAACAGGTCCGCCTTGAGCTCCGGTTCGGCGGCGGTCAGGGTGGCGGCGTCGGTGAGCAGCGCCAGGCCGTCGTTCTGGGTGGAGAACTCCTCGCCGGTGATCCGCACCCGCAGCTGCTGCCCGCGGTCGGTGACGGTGACCGTGTCGCCGACCCGGGTGCCGGTGGCGGTCAGGAAGCCGGTCGGGGCCACCGCCTCCCCCGCGCCGCGGAACCACCGGCCCTGCACCAGCTGGAAGCCGCCCCAGGAGGCGTCGCCGAGGAAGGCGGTGACCGCGACCGAGCCGGTGGTGCCGACGGCACCGACCTGGGTGTGCGCGGTGCCGAACACCGCCGAGGTCCCGGTCTGCGCCCGGATCGCGGCGAGCATCGCGGCCGTGTCGCCGGAGCTGGCGCCGTCTCCGGCGGTGGCGCCGGGCGCGCCGGCACCGGTCGGCGGCATCGCGGCGACCACGGTGACGTCCGCCCTGCTCTGCTTGGCCTGCTGGATCCGCTGCAGCGAGCTGCCCATCCCGAAGGCGAAGGTCACCGCCAGGGTGCCGAGCAGCACCGCGCTGACCATGGCCAGCGAGCGGGCCGGCTTGGCGAACGGCCGGGCCAGCCCCAGGGTGACCGGCCGCGGCAGCGGCAGCCGCACCGCCAGCCGGGTGGCCGCCCGTCCGCGTCCGGCCGTCGGGGTGCGGCCGACGGCCAGCGCCGCCACGGTGCGCAGCCGCCCGGCCCGCAGCGCGGCGGCGAACGCCGTCCCGGCCACCAGCAGCAGCGTGCCGGCGACCACCGCCACGTCCACCCACGGCGCGACCGAGAGCGAGCTGGTGCCGTAGACCTGCTCGGCCCCCGAGAGCACCGCGCCGGCGCCGAGGTTGCCGAGCACCGCGCCGACCAGGGTGCCCGCCGCGGCCGGCACCAGCGCCTGCACCAGGTAGGCGCCGACCACCTGGGCCGGCGTGAGGCCGACCGCCTTGAGGATCCCGATCCGCCGGGTGCCGCTGCCCACCGCGCCGGCCACCACGTTGCCGACGATCAGCACCGACATGCCGAGCCCGAGCAGGCCGAAGGCGGTGAGGAAGGGCAGGAAGAGCCCGGTGCTCTTCGTGTTGCCGGCCTTGACGTCCAGCCAGCCGCGGCTGCCGACCGGCGAAGAGGCCGGGGCGGCGGCGGTCACCGCGGCGCGGTCGGCGGCCAGCTGGGCGGCGGTGCCGGCCCGGGCGAACCGGTAGAGCAACTGCCAGCCGGCCGTGCCGGTGAGCCGCGCCGCCTGGTCCGGGGTCAGCCAGCCGTCCGCGGTGGCACTGACCGAGCGGGCCACCCCGACCACGGTCAGCTCGGTGCCGCCCACCTCCAGCTTCTGGCCCACCGTCAGCCGGACCCCGCTGTAGTCCGCGGAGGCGACCAGCTGACCGGGCCCGTCCGCCCAGTGCCCGGAGAGCAGCGCGACCCGGTCCACCGGTCCCCCGGCGTCGGCCCGCCCGACCAGGCTCATCGGTGCGAGCCTCATCCCGGCCGGCAGCTCCAGGCCGGCCCCGGGCTCCGGGTCGACCGTGACGGTGCGGAACGGCCCGGCGGTGGCGGTCACCCCGGCGGCCCGGGTGGTGGCGGCCAGTTGCTCGGCGGTGGCCCGGGCCGGGTCGTACTGCACGGTCAGGTGGGCGCCGCGCCCGCGGGCGAAGGCGTGGTCGAACGGCGCGTTGGAGGCCACCAGCAGCGAACCGCCGAGCACCGAGGCGGTGACCGCCACCATCGAGGCCAGCGCGATCACCAGGGTCTGCACCCGGCGGCGGCCGACGCCGGTCCGGGCCAGTCGCAGCAGCGTCCTCATCGCGCCACCGCCAGGGTGTCCGAGGCGATCCGGCCGTCGACGATCCGCACGGTGCGGGTGGCGCAGGCCTCGGCCAGCGCCAGGTCGTGGGTGACCAGCACGATCGTCTGCCCCTCCTGGTGCAGCTCGTTGAGCAGGCCCCTGACCTCCGCGCCGGAGGCCGAGTCCAGCGCCCCGGTCGGCTCGTCGGCCAGCAGCAGCGCCGGACGGTTCATCAGCGCCCGGGCCACCGCGACCCGTTGCCGCTCGCCGCCGGACAACCGGCCCGGGTAGGCCCGGGCGTGCCGGGCGATCCCCAGCGTGTCCAGCAGCTCACCGGCCCGGCGGCGGGCCACCGACCGCGGCACCCCGGTCAGTTCGGCCGGCAGCAGCACGTTGTCCAGCACCGTCAGGTCGTCCAGCAGGTGGAAGAACTGGAACACCATGCCGATCTTCTCCCGGCGGAACCGGGCCGCGGCCGCCTCGTTCAGGGTGTCCACCCGGGTGCCCGCCACCGTCACGGTGCCGCGGCTGGGGCGGTCGAGTCCGGCCACCAGGTTGAGCAGGGTCGACTTGCCGCTGCCGGAGGGGCCGAGCACGGCCACCGCCTCGCCCGCCGAGACGGTCAGCGAGACCTCCCGCAGCGCGGCCTGGCCGTCGTCGAACTCCTTGCTGGCACCGCTGACTTGGATTACCGGCTCGGTCATCGTCCCGCTCCCCTGTACGCCTCGTTCCCGACGCTCCAGACGCTACGGTCGCGGGCACGTCGGCCACGTCGCTCGGCCGAGCCATGTTCGGTCCGTCGAACGGATCATGGCCGCCGGCGTCATCCTTGTGATGTAGTCGCCCGATGTACTCGTGGATCTCGGGCCGCGACCGGCTGGGCTGGGTGTACCGGGGCGCTCCGCTGCCGCCGCCCACCCGGCGGCAGCGCGCCTTCGACGCGGTGGTGGCGTGCGCCTTCGCGCTGCTCGGCGCGCGGGCCGCCGCCAACACCCCCGACGCGCAGTTCACCGCGGTGCTGACCCCGCTGCTGGGGGCGCTGCCGGCGACGCCGCTGGTGCTGCGCCGGCGCTACCCGCTGTCCGTGCTCTGGCTGGTCGGGCTGGCCGTGCTGCCGCTCCGGAACGGCTGCCCGGACCTGGTCTTCCAGCTCTGCCTGCTGCTGCTCTTCACGGTCTACAGCACCGTGGTGCACGGCCCCTACCGGGGCGCGGTGCTGGTCAGCCTGCCGTTCGCCGCAGCGCTGCTGGTGGTGCTCTTCCCGAAGGCCGCGCTGCCCGACTTCCCCGTCGCCGTGGTCGCGGTGCTGCTGCTCTGCCCGGTGGTCATGGTGGCCGTCGGGCACCGGTTCTGGGCCGGGCGCACCGAGCAGGGCCGGCGCCGGCTGGCCGCGCTGGAGCAGGAGCAGCAGCAGGCGCTGCGCGACGCGGTGGGCCAGGAACGGGCCCGGATCGCCCGCGAGCTGCACGACGTGGTGACCCACAACGTGAGCGTGATGGTGATCCAGGCCGGGGCCGGCCGGATGGTGCTGGACGCCGATCCGGAGCTGGCCCGCGAGGCGCTGGCGGCGATCGAGACCGGCGGGCGCGCCGCGATGAGCGAACTGCGGCACGTGATGGGCCTGCTGACCATGGACAGTGCGGGCGAGCAGCCCGCCGCCGGTGCGCAGACCGTGCCGCAGCCGGGACTCGACGGCCTGGAGGCGCTGGTCGGCCGGATGCGCACCGCCGGGATCGCGGTCGAGCTGACCGTCGGCGGCACCCGCCGCCCGCTGCCGCCGGGTCTGGAACTGGCCGCCTACCGGGTGGTCCAGGAGGCGCTGACCAACGCCGTCAAGCACGCCGAGGGCGCCACCGCCACCGTCGACGTCGACTACGCCGCGGACCGGTTGACGGTCCAGGTGAGCAACACCGAGGGCCGCCCCGGCGCGGCCGCCGGCAGTGGCAACGGGCGCGGGCTGATCGGCCTGCGCGAGCGGGTCGCGGTCTACGGCGGCACCCTGCAGGCCGGCCGCCGGCTGACCGGCGGCTACCGTGTCAAGGCACTGATCCCCCTGGAGGCGCAATGACCGTCGATGCCACCGCCGTTGCCCCCCTGCGGGTGGTGATCGCGGACGACCAGGCGCTGGTCCGCACCGGCTTCCGGATGATCCTCGCCTCCCAGGGGATCGAGGTGGTGGCCGAGGCCGCCGACGGCGCGCAGGCCGTCTCGGCGGTCCGCCGCACCCGGCCCGACGTGGTGCTGATGGACATCCGGATGCCCGAGCTGGACGGCCTGGAGGCCACCCGGCGGATCCTCGCCGACGGCGACTCGCCGCCCCGGGTGATCGTGCTGACCACCTTCGACCTGGACCACTACGTGTACGCGGCGCTGTCCGCCGGAGCCAGCGGCTTCCTGCTCAAGGACGTCAGCCCCGAGCACCTGGTCGCCGCGGTGCGGATGGTGCAGTCCGGCGACGCGCTGCTGGCCCCGACCATCACCCGCCGCCTGGTGGCCCGGTTCGCCCCGCGCGAGGAGCGGCCCGCGGCGCCCGACCCGGCCGCGCAGCACCGCGGCCTGGCCAGCCTGACCGCCCGCGAGACCGAGGTGCTGCAGCAGTTGGCCCGCGGCCGGAGCAACGCCGAACTCGCCGCCGACCTGCACCTGTCCGAGGCCACCGTGAAGACCCACGTGGCCCGGACCCTGGCCAAGCTCGGCCTGCGCGACCGGGTCCAGGCCGTGGTGCTGGCCTACGAGACGGGCCTGGTCAGCCCCGGCGACGACCGGGGCTGACCGGGGCTGACCGGAACCGACCGGGCGTCACTCGCTGCGCAGCACCTCGGCGATGGTCAGCCGGGCCGCCGCGCGGGCGGGCAGCAGGGCGCCGAGCCCGGCGATCAGCACGCCCGCCAGGGCGAGCGCGGCCAGCAGCGGCGCCGACCAGACGTGCAGCATGGACCCGGGCAGCTCGACCCCGTCCACGCCGAAGGAGATCGGCACCATCAGCCGGTGCGCGAGCACCCCGAGCGGCATCCCGATCAGCCCGCCGACCAGGCCCACCGCGGCCATCGAGGTGACCATCATCGCCGTCACCTGACGCGGCGTCATGCCGATCGACTTGAGCATGCCCAGCTCGCGGCGGCGCTCGCGGGTGTTGAGCACCACGGTGTTGAAGACGCCCAGGGCGGTGACCGTGCCGAGCAGCAGGGTGAGGATGCCGGAGGTGCTGATCACCGTCACCGCGCCGGCGTTGACCGCCGTCGCGTCGTGCGGGTACAGCCCCGGGTCGACCGCCCGGACGGCCGCCAGGTAGCCGGCCACGTCCGTGCCGGGCGCGAGCTGCACGTCGTACTGCACGGACCAGTCGAGGGCCTTGTCGTCCGGTGCGATCGCCCGCACGGCCTGCCAGTCGGCGAAGACCAGGTCGGGGGCGCCCACCAGGGCCGCGCCGACGATGGTGAGCCGGCCCTGGCGACCGTCCAGGTCGAGGGTCACCCGGTCGCCGACGGCCAGGCCGCGCTTGTGCAGGAAGCCCGCCGAGGCGACCAGCTCCCCCGGACCGCTGAACCACCGCCCCTTGATCAGCGCCGGGCCCAGCTCGGCCGAGTCCCCGCGCATCGCGTTGACGGTGATCGGCTGCGGGAAGCCGACCAGCGCCGCGTCCACGTACGAGTCGGGCATCACGTGCACGGTGCCGGGCAGCGCCCGCAGCCCCGCCTCGACCTGCAGCGTGTCCAACCGCGGCTCGGTCTGCCCCATCCGGTGCTGACCGGAGTCGACCTCGACCGACCGGTGGCCGGTCCGCTCCACCGCGTCCCCGAACCTGGTCATGGTGCCGGTGAGGCCGGTGGTCATGGTGACCGTGGCGGCCCCGAGCACCACCGCGGCCAGGGTCAGCGCGGTCCGGCCGGGACGGGCGAACGGCAGCCCGAGCCCCAGGCTGACCGAGCGCGGCAGCCGGCTGCCGGCCAGCCCGCGCTGGACCCGCAGCGCCCGCCCGGCCCGCGGCGCGCTGCCCGCACTGATCGCGCGGGCGGCGGAGAGCCGGTGGGCGCGCAGCGCCGGGAGCAGCGCCGCGAGCACCACCACGGCGGGCAGGCCGAGCAGGGTCAGCACGTCCACCCACGGGCCGATCACGTAGTCCGTGCCGCCGAAGCCGCGCAGCGTCTGGGACACCAGCGGCCCGGCCGCCAGGTTGCCCAGTGCGGTTCCGATCCCGCACCCGACCACCGCCGGGACCGAGAGCATCGTCAGGTAGACCGCGACCACCTGGTTCGGGGTGAAGCCGATCGACTTGAGCACCCCGATGTGCCGGAACCCGGAGACCACGGCGCCACTGATCACGTTGCCGACGATCAGCACCGCCACGACCAGGCCGAGCACGCCGAAGGTCATCAGCAGCGGGACGTAGAGCGAGACCTGCCGGCCGACCTGCTCCTTGACCGTGAGGTAGGAGAGCGACGAGACGAGCGCGCCGGCGGGCAGTCCCCGGGTGACCAGGGCCCGGTCCGCGGCGACCTCGCCCGCCGAGCCGGCGTGCGAGAACCGGTAGAGCATCTGGACGGAGGTGGGGTGCAGGTCCGTCAGCTGGGCGGGCGTCACCCAGCCGTCGGCGGAGCCGGTCACGCCGGCGGCCACCCCGACCACGGTCAGGCTGCCGCGGCCGGCCACCACCCGGGTAGAGCCGAGCACCTCGCCGATCGGGCCGGCGCCGCGCGGGAGTGCCAGCACGAGCTCGCCCGGAGCGGTGGCCCAGCGGCCGGCCCACAGGTCCAGCCGGTCCACCGGTCCACCGGGATCGGCCCGCCCGACCAGGGTCGCGGCCTGGTCGGGCCGCCCGCCCGCCGGGTCGGTCAGGGCCACCCGGGCCTGGTCGAACGGGCCGGCCGCGGCCGTCACGCCGGGCTGCTCCGCGGTCCGGGCGAGTTGCGCCCCGGACACCTCGGCCGGATCGAACGAGGCCGTCAGCTGGGCTCCGCGCTGGGCGTCGAAGACCCGGTCGAACGGGGCGCTCGCCGCGTCCAGCAGCCCCAGCGCCACCACCAGCGTGGTGGCCGAGAGCATCACCACCAGGCCGATCACGAAGGTCTGCAGCCGCCGCCGCTTCACCGCGGCCCGCGACGCCCGCCACACCGCGCTCATCCGCCCACCCCGCTGACCCCGGCGAGCGCTTCGCGCACCCGCTCCTCGACTGTCCCGCTCCGCTCGTTCACGCCCGCTCCAGCGCGCGCTCGCGGGCGATCCTGCCGTCGGCCAGCTCGACCAGCCGGCTCGCGCACCGGGTGGCCAGGCGCTGGTCGTGGGTGACCATCAGCAGGGTCTGGCCGATCTGGTTGAGGTCGATCAGCAGGTCCATCACCTGCTCCCCGGCCCGGCTGTCCAGCGCGCCGGTCGGCTCGTCGGCGAGCAGCAGCGCCGGACGGTTCATCAGCGCCCGGGCCACCGCGACCCGCTGGCGCTCTCCCCCGCTGAGCGCCGCGGGGTAGACCGAGCGCCGGTCCGCGATGCCGAGCTCGTCCAGCAGCTCCAGCGCGCGCCGGCGGGCCTGCCGGGCCGAGCTGCCGGTGAGCTGGGCGGCCAGCGCCACGTTGTCCAGCGCCGGCAGGTCGTCGATCAGGTGGAAGAACTGGAAGACCATGCCGATCCGGTGCCGCCGGAACAGCGCCAGCCCGGTCTCGTTCAGCCTGCCGAGGTCCTCGCCGTTCACCTCCACCAGGCCCGCGCTCGGCCGGTCCAGCCCGGCCACCATGTTGAGCAGGGTGGACTTGCCGCAGCCCGAGGGCCCCATCACCGCGACCGCCTCGCCGGCCCGGATCTCCAGCGAGACCCCGTCCAGCGCGGCGGTCTCGCCGAACTCCTTGCGCACGCCGTCCAACCGGACGACCACGTCACTGCGCCCATCGTGGCGCTCATCGCTCATGGCACCGCAGCCTGCCGCAGCGCCCGCCCGGCCCGCGTCCCTCCCCGGGTGCAGGACCGGGCCGCCGTCATCCCGGGGATGTACGGACCGGTTCCCCCGGATGATGCGGCCGGGCGCCGGGCTCTGCCAGGGTGGGTCGCATGCACCCCGCCGCCCTCGACTGGATGGTCCCGGCACTGGCCGCGGCCCTGGCCGCCGTCGGCGCGCTGGGCGCCGCCCTGCTGCGCGAGCGGCGCCGGCACCGCCAGGCGCTGCAGGACCGCGGCTGGCTGCTGGAGCGCGAGCGGGAGAGCGCCGCGCGCGGCGCGGTGGACGCCGAGCGGGCCCGGATCGCCCAGGAGCTGCACGACATCGTCAGCCACAACGTGAGCCTGATGGTGGTGCAGGCCGCGGCGGCCCGCGAGGTGCTGGACACCATGCCGCAGGCGGCGGCCGCCGCGCTGGCCGCCGTGGCGGGCGCGGGCCGCGACGCGATGCGCGAACTGCGCCACCTGCTGGGCCTGCTGGCCCCCTCGCCGGACGGCGTCGAGGAGGACGCCGCCGGCGCCGACCTGGCCCCGCAGCCGAGCCTGCGGCAACTGGGCGCGCTGGTGGACCGGATCGCCTTCGCGGGGCTGCCGGTGGAGGTGCGGATCGACGGCGAGCCGCGCCCGCTGCCGGCCGGGATCGACCTGACGGCGTACCGGATCGTGCAGGAGGCGCTGACCAACGCGCTGCGGCACGGCGACGGGGGGAAGGCGGAGGTGACGGTGCGGTACTCGGAGCGCCACCTGCGGGTGGAGGTGCTCAACAGCGGACCGAGCGTGCTGCACGGCACCACCGCCGGGGCACCGGACCGGGGCGGCCCCGGCACCGGGCGCGGCCTGCTCGGCCTGCGCGAGCGGGTCGCGGTGTACGGCGGCAGCCTGGACGCCCGGCGCCGGCTCGGCGGCGGCTACCGGGTCCGGGCCAGGATCCCGCTGGCGGGGGCGTGACCGGCGCCGCGGCCGTCGAGCCGCCGCCCCGGGTGCTGATCGCGGACGACCAGGAGCTGATCCGCACCGGCTTCCGGCTGATCCTCACCGCACGCGGGATCGACGTGGTGGGCGAGGCCGCCGACGGGGTCGAGGCGGTGGCGCTGGCCGCCCGGCTGCGGCCGGACGTGGTGCTGATGGACATCCGGATGCCCGGGTTGGACGGGCTGGCGGCGGCCCGTCAGGTGCTGGCCCGGCAGCCGGACTGCCGGGTGCTGATGCTGACCACCTTCGACCTGGACCAGTACGTCTACGCCGCCCTCGCGCTCGGCGCCAGCGGCTTCCTGCTCAAGGACGTGACGGCCGCGCACCTGGCGGCGGCGGTGCGGCTGGTGGCCACCGGCGACGCGCTGCTGTCCCCCTCGATCACCCGCCGACTGGTCGAGCGGTTCGCCGACGGCCGGGCCGCGGCGGCCCCGGCCCCGGCGGTGCACCGGGACCTGGCCGCGCTGACGCCCCGTGAGCTGGAGGTGCTCACGCTGCTGGGCCGGGGGCTGTCCAACGCCGAACTGGCCGGGCACCTCACGCTGAGCGAGGCCACGGTGAAGACGCACGTCGCCCGGATCTTCGCCAAGCTCACCCTGCGCGACCGGGCCCAGGCCGTCGTGCTCGCCTACGAGACGGGACTGGTCGCGCCCGGCGACTGACGCCCGGGGCCGCGCGGAGCCGGGGCCCCGGGATCGGCCGGAGGATCAACGTTTCCGTTCGCGTCCGAAATCCGCCGGACAACCGACGCCCACGGCTGGTGAACTGACGCCCTGACACCCTCCCCGGCACTGCCGCGGGTTCCCACGGAGGTTTCGCGATGAGCACCCAGACCGACAAGGCCCTCGCCTTCCAGACCCTGCACCGGCCCGGTCGGCCGATCGCCCTGGCCAACGTGTGGGACGCCGCCGGCGCCCGGATCGTCGCCGCCACCGGCGCACCCGCGATCGCCACCACCAGCGCCGGGGTGGCCTGGGCCCTGGGCGCCCAGGACGGCGGTGCGCTGGGCCGGGCGCTGGCGGTGGAGCTGGTGGCCCGGGTGGCGGCCGCGGTGGACCTGCCGGTCACCGCCGACATCGAGGACGGCTACGCGGTGGACCCGGCCGGGGTGGGCGAGACCGTGGCCGAGGTGCTGGCGGCGGGCGCGGTCGGGATCAACCTGGAGGACTCGCTGCGCGCGGGCACCGCCCCGCTGCGCGAGGTGGACGACCAGGCGGCCCGGATCGCCGCGGCCCGCGCCGCCGCCGAGAGCGCCGGGGTCCCGCTCTACCTGAACGCCCGGATCGACACCTACCTGCGCGGGGTCGCCGACGACCCGGCCGAGCTGTACCGCCTCACCCTGGAGCGGGCCGCCGCCTACGTCGCCGCCGGGGCCAGCGGGGTCTTCGTGTTCGGCCTGCCGGACCGGCGCACCGTCGGTGAGCTGGCGGCGGCCCTGTCCGTCCCGCTCAACGTCCCCGGCGGGCCGGGACAGCCCTCGGTCGCCGAGCTGGGCGAGCTGGGCGTGGCCCGGGTCAGCCTGGGCTCCACCGTCGCGGAGAGCGCCTACTCGGTGGTCCAGCGCGCCGCCCGCGAGCTGTACGCCGAGGGCACCTACACCGAGCTCGGCACGGCCATCCCCTACGGCGAACTGAACGGCCTGCTGGGCTGACGCCGCCCCGCCCGGGCGTGCGCCCCCGGTCCGGTCGCGCCGTGGCCCGCGTCGCGCGCGCCCGCGCGGCCGCGGCCCCGGGGCGCCACGGATCTCGGCGAAGCCGCCCCCGGGGGCACGCGGCACTCCTAGACTGACCCTCAGTCACAGCACCGTCGCGTTCTGCGATCATGACCGGGTCGTGCGGGCGCGGCGTCGAGCGAGGTGAGCCGCCATGTGCCCGATCCTGACCGCCGCCCAGGCCGAGCCGGAGCCCGCGCCGCCGGACCTGGTCGGCTGGCTGGCCGGGCTGGACCCGGACCGGCTCTACCGCCTGCTGCGGGCCCGACCGGACGCCGCCGCCGAGCCCGCCCCGCACTCGCTCGACGAGCTGGCCGAGCGGCTGCTGCGCCCGGGCTCCGCCACCGCCGCGCTCCGCCGGCTGCCGCTGCCCTGCCTGCAGGCGGCCGAGGCGCTCTGCGCGCTGGGCGGCGGACCGGTGCCCCGGTCCCGGTTGGCCCGGCTGCTCGACGCCACCGCGGGCGAACGGGCCGCCGGACTGGACACCGCGCTCACCGCGCTGGCCGGCCAGGGCCTGCTGTGGACCGGCCCCGGGGACCGGCTGCACCCCAATCCGACCCTGCGTCAGGTCTGGCCCGCACCGCTGGGCCGGCCCGCCCCGCTCGCCGACCTGCTCGCCGGGGCCGGCTCCGCCGAGCTGCGCGAGCTGCTGACGGTGCTCCGGCTGCCGGTCCCGGTCGCCCGCCGGGACCGGCTGGCGGAGCTGTCCGCCCTGCTCGGCGACCCGGAGGCGGTGGCGGACCTGCTGGCCGGGGCACCGCCGGCGGTGCGCCCGCTGCTGCTGGAGGGCGCCGGCACCGCCCCCGCCCCGTTGGCTGTGGCCGAACCGGCCGGACTCGCCGCGCAGTGGGCGCACGAGCGCGGGCTGCTGGTGCGGGACCCGCACGGGTACGGACCGTCCCGGGTGCCGGGCGAGGTGGTGCTGGCGCTGCGCGGCCCGAGCTGGCACCCGCCGTTCGACCCGGTGCCGCCGCTGCCCGAGCTGGCGCCGGTCAGCGAGGCCGAGGTCGCCCGGGAGGCGGCCGCGGCGGCCACCGCCTTCACCACCCGGGCCGCCGCGCTGCTGGCCGCCTGCGCCGCCCACCCGCCCACCCTGCTGAAGGGCGGCGGCCTCGGCCCGCGCGAACTGGGCCGGCTGGCCCGCACCGCGCACTGCGCCGAGCCGCTGGTCCGCCTGGTGCTGGAGTGCGCGCTCGGTGCCGGGCTGCTGCTCGGCGGCGGCCGACCGGACGGTCGGCGCACCAGCCACCCGCCGCGCACCACCGGGCGGCCGCCCGACCCGGCCGCCGAGGGCGGCCCGCTGCAGCTCACCGCGGAGTACGAGGACTGGCGCACCCGCCCGCCGGCCGAGCAGTACGGCGCGCTGGTGGTGGCCTGGCTGACCATGCCGTACACCCCGACCGCCACCGTCGACCCGCAGGGCCGGCCGTGGCCCGCCCTGCTGGCCCGCCCCGCCAGTCCCTGCTGCCGGCACGCCCGGCGCGGCCTGCTCACCGCCGCCGGCCGGCTGCCCGCCGGGCACGGGGCCGCGGCGGCGGCCGGGCTCGGCCGACTGGTCGCCTGGCACCGCCCGCAGGCCGGCCGGCTGCCTGACCAGGCCTGGCCGTTCGCCACCGTGATCGCCGAGGCGGAGCTGCTCGGCGTGGTGGCCAGGGGCACCCTCTCCCCGCTCGGCGCGGCCCTGGCCGGGTACTCCGCCGAGCAGCCCGGGCCGCTGCGCGAGGCCGCCCGGGAGCTGCTGCCGGGCGCCACCGACCGGGCCCGGATCGGCGCCGACCTGACCGCCGTGGTGGCCGGCCCGCCGAGCGCCGGGCTGGCCGCCCTGCTGGACGCGGCCGCCGAACGCGAGACCCACGGCACCGCCTCGATCTGGCGGTTCACCGCCGAGGGCGTGCGGCGGGCCCTGGACGGCGGGCGGTCGCCGCAGCAGCTGACCGCCGAGCTGGCCCGGGCCGCCGACCTCGACCGACTGCCGCAGCCGCTCGCCTACCTGATCGCCGACACCGCCCGCCGGCACGGCCGGGTCAAGGTGCTGGCCTCCGGCTGCGTGCTGCACGGCGACGACCCGGCCCTGCTCGCCGAGCTGGCCGCGCACCGCGCGCTGGCCCACCTGCGGCTGCGCCGGCTGGCCCCCACCGTGCTGGTCAGCGCGGCCGGCCCGGACCGCACGCTGGCCGCGCTGCGCGCCGAGGGCTACGCCCCGGCGGCCGAGGGTGCCGACGGCCTGCTGCTGGTCGACCGCCCGGCACCGGTGCCGCCGCCGCGCGGCAGCGCCCCGGCCCGCCCCGCCCGGGCGCTGCCCACCGGCACCGCGCTGCGCCGGCTGGCCGCCCAGCTGCTCGCCGCGGGCCCGGCCACCACTCCCGCCACCGCCCTCCCCACCCTCACCGAGGCCGAGCTCGCCGCCGAGGCGCCGCGGCTGAGCCGCCCCGAGCTCACCCGGCTGGCCCGCGCGCTGCGCCTGGACCAGCCGGTCACCGTCGAGTACCTGACCGGCCACCACACCCTCGCCGAACACACCGTCACCACGCTCGCCCTCGACCCGCCCTACCTGCACGCCCACCACCGCGCCCTGCCCGGCCGGCCCACCACCCCCGTCACCTTCGAACTGCGCCGCCTGCACGGCGTGCGACCGCCCCCGGAGGCGCGCGGGGGCTGACCGGCCTGCACCGCCACCGGCTGACGCTCCGTCATCATGGGAGCCATGTCAGTCACCCTGCACCTGGCCCAGGAGCCCGAGGCGGACGCGCTGCTCGGGCGCAGTCCGTTGGCGGCGCTGCTCGGCATGCTCCTCGACCAGCAAGTGCCGATGGAGAAGGCGTTCAGCGGTCCGCTGGTGATCGCCCGGCGGATGGGCGGCGAGGAGCTGGACGCGGCGGCGATCGCCGGCTACGAGCCGGAGGCGTTCGGCGCGCTGCTGTCCGAGAAGCCGGCGGTGCACCGGTACCCGGGGGCGATGGCCAAGCGGGTGCAACTGCTCTGCCAGTTCCTGATGGAGCACTACGGCGGGGACGCCGAGGCGGTCTGGCGCGGGGTGGGCAGCGGGGCCGAACTGCTGGACCGGCTGACCGCGCTGCCCGGCTTCGGGGTGCAGAAGTCGCAGATCTTCCTGGCGCTGCTGGGCAAGCAGTTCGGGGTGCGGCCGGAGGGCTGGCGCGCGGCCGCCGGCGCGTACGGGGAGGACGGCTGCCACCGCTCGGTCGCCGACATCACCGGCCCCGAGTCGCTGGCCGAGGTCCGCGCGTACAAGCAGCAGGCCAAGGCTGCGGCGAAGAAGACCGCCGCGGTCAGGAATACCACGGCACCCAGGCGGAGGACGTGACCGCCGGACCCAAGCGGAGGACGTGACCGCCGGACCAGCCGCGCGGCGCGGCGGGTCCGGCGGCCGGCCGGCTCAGCCGGTCGGGACCCGCCAGCGCTGGGCGCCGGTGCCGTTGCAGTCGTAGAGCTGCAGCAGGGTGCCGTCCGCGCTGCGGCTGCTCGGCAGGTCCAGGCAGCGGCCGGCGGCGGGGTGGTACAGCGAGCCGTTGGGGCGCGGCCACCACTGCTGGGCGCCGGTGCCGTCGCAGCCGGACACCTGGACCTGGGTGCCGTCGGCGGTGCCGTCCTGCAGCGCGTCCAGGCAGCGGCCCAGCGCCCGGACGGTGCCGTCGCCGGCCAGGGTCCAGTGCTGCGCGTCGGAACCGTCGCAGGTCCGCAGCCGCACCGGGGTGCCGCCGTCCCCGGCCCCGCCCGCGTCCAGGCACTTGGCGGCCGCACCGGTGATCGGCCCGGTCGGCGGGGCGGCGGGGCCCACGTCGAAGGAGGGCGGCGCGTCGGCCGGGTCGTGGCCCCACACCGGGTCGGGCACCGCCGCGAGGTCGTAGTCCAGCGTGCCGCCCCGGGCCACCAGCTCCTCGCCCAGCCACGGCCGGGTGCTCGGCCGCCCGTCGACCCGCAACCCGTGCACGTAGCGGGCCGCCCGGCTCGCCGCGGGCGCGCTGATGTCGATGCTGACGCCGGTGCCCCGGGTGATCGTGGTCTGCGGGAAGAGCGGGCTGGCCAGCACCAGTTCGGCCCGGCCCGGCGCCTGCGGGTACAGGCCGAGCGCCGCCCAGACCGCCCAGGAGCTCATCTCGCCCAGGTCGTCGTTGCCCGCCTCGCCGTCGGGCTCGGCGCTGAACAGCGTGGTCAGCGCGGTGCGCACGACGTCCGCGGTGCGGTCCGGGCGGCCCGCGTAGTCGTAGGCCCAGGGGGTGTTGAGCGAGGGCTCGTTGCCCAGGTACGCGTACGGCCGCTCCGGGCCGGCGTTGAGCTGCTGGAAGAAGGCGTCCAGCCGCGGCACCACCGCCCCGTCGCCGCCCATCGCGTCGAACAGGCCGCGGTGGTTGTACGGGACCATCCAGGTGTACTGGGCGCCGTTGCCCTCGGTGTAGTGGTCGCCGGAGGCCGGGTCGAAGGCGGGCCAGCCGTGGTCGGCGTCGCGCGGCTGCAGGTAGCGGCCGACCGGGTTGAAGAGGTTGCGCCAGTTGGCCGAGGCGCGCAGCAGCGCCTCGTGGTCGGCGCCGTCGCCGAGCCGTCCGGCCAGCTGGGCGAGCGCGAAGTCCGCGCTGGTGTACTCCAGCGTGCCGGCCGCCGGGCCCCACTCGCCCGGGGTGCCGACCGGCAGGTAGCCCAAGGTGTCGTAGGCCTGGTGCCCGGGCCGCTCGCGGCCGTCCGCGCGGCCGGCCAGCGCGCGGCGCAGCAGCTCGGCGGCGTCGAAGTCGGTCGCGCCGAAGGCGTGGACGCTCGCGGCGATCACCGGCAGCGGATCGCCGACCATCACGCCGGTGCCGCCGGCGGCCAGCGTCCAGCGGTCGAAGTAGCCGGCCTGGACGCCCTGCTCGAGCAGCGACTGCGCGATGTCCGAGGCCCGGGCGGGGTCGAGCAGGGCGACCAGCTGGACCTGCGAGCGGTACACGTCCCAGCCGGAGAAGTCGGCGTACTGGACCCGGCCCGCCGCGGTGCGGTGCACCGTGCCGTCCATCCCGGGGTAGCTGCCGTCGGTGTCGCTGAGCGCGCTGGGGTGCAGCAGCGAGTGGTAGAGCGCGGTGTAGAGCAGCCGGCGGTCCGGCTCGGTGCCGCCGGCCACCGCGATCCGGCCGAGCAGCTCGTTCCAGGCGGCCCGGCTCGCGTCGCGGACCCGGTCCAGGCCGCCCGACGGGTCGCCCTGCTCGGCGGCCAGGTTGGCCGCCGCGCCCGCGGCGCTGGTGAAGGAGAGGCCGAGCCGGACCGTCACGGTGGCGCCGGGCTCGAAGGAGACCATCGCCTGCGCACCGGATCCGGCCGCGGGCGCCTCGGGGTGCACCGGCCGCATCCGGTTCCCGGCCGCCTGCTGCGCGGCCGCCGTGCGGGCCGGCTGCGGGGCGATGCCCGGGCTGTGCCCGCCGGCGGTGCGCCGGCCGGTGTCGACCCGGTCGCCCTGCACGATGCCCGCGGTGCTGAACGGGTGGTCGAAGACCGCCGTGAAGTACACCCGGTACCGGTTGCCGGTCCCGCAGAAGCCGCCGCTGTCGGTGTACCCGGACAGGGTGTCGGTGCCGATCGTGATCGAGCCGCTGGCGTCGTTGAACGCCCGCCCGGCGTCCACCAGCAGCGAGGCGGTCTGCCCGGCCGGGTAGCTGAACCGCGCGATCCCCGAGCGCGCGGTCGCGGCCAGCTCGGTGCGCAGCCCGTTGTCGAAGGTGACGGCGTAGCTGCCCGGGGCCGCGCTCTCCTGCGCGTGCGAGAACGACTCCGCGCCCACCGGCCGGTCGCCCAGCAGCGGCAGGAACGGTGTGGTGCCGTAGTCGCCGCAGCCCGCGCCGGAGATGTGGGTCAGGCTGAAGCCGCGGATCCGCCGGTCGTCGTAGGAGTAGCCGCCGTGCTGGTAGACCACGGTGTCCGGGCTCCACTGGAGCATGCCGAACGGGGCGGTGGCGCCCGGGAAGGTGTTCCCCGCGCCGCCGCCGTTGCCGTAGTCCACGGCGGTCTGCCGGGTGCCGGTGAACGTGTCGACGTACCGGGCCGGGTCCTCCACGGTCGTCCGGTGCAAGCGGGCCGCGGCCCGGTGGGCCGCGAGGGCGGGGGCGGCGGCGACCGGGCCGAGCAGCAGGGCAGCGCCCAGTGCGATGATCTGACGGACTCTCATGCGACCATCGTCCGGCCGGTGCGGATACGCACCGCTGCGCGACAGACCGTCAGTCGCCCGGAAGGCGTACCCGGGGGTCGGTCCCGGCCTCTACCATCGGCGGGACACCACCGGGAGGGGAACGGACATGGCCGAGACCGAGAGCCGCGGCGCCGAGGCGACGATGATCGCGGAGGCCCGCACGGCGTTCTTCGTGGTGTTCGGGCTGCTCGCGCTGGTCTGGGCGGTGCAGCTGGGCAACTGGTCGGACGGCGGCGCGCTCTCCGTGCAGTACGGCATCCGCCCGCACGAGCTCGCCTCGCTGCCGAAGTTCTTCACCGCCCCGCTGCTGCACTTCGGCTGGGCCCACCTGGAGGCCAACTCCGGCCCGCTCTTCGTCTTCGCCTTCCTGGCCGCCTACCGTGGCGTGGCGCGGTTCCTGCTGCTGACCGTGCTGCTGTCGGTCAGTAGCGGACTGGCCGTGTGGATCTTCCAGAGCCCGAACAGCGTGACGGTCGGCGCCAGCGGCCTGCTCTTCGGCCTCTTCGCCTACGTGGTGCTGCGCGGGATCTTCGACCGGCACCTGATCGACACCCTGATCGGCCTGGTGATGGCGGCCAGCTTCGCCTACCTGGTCTTCGGCGCGCTGCCGGGCGCCCCGGGCGGGGTGAGCTGGCTGGACCACCTCGGCGGCCTGGCCGGCGGCTGCCTCGGCGCCTGGCTGCTGCGCGACCGGCACCCCGGCGGGTCCACCGCCACCGCGGCACCGGCCGGTGCCGCCAAGGGCGCCCCCTCCGAGCGCTCCGCCCTGCTGAAGGAGCTCGACGACCTGGGCCTCTGAGCGGATCGGCGCGGACCGGCACGGACCGGCGCGGACCGGCTCCGCGCCCCGCGACACGCCCGTTTAGGTCTAGACCATTTTCCGGACCCCGGATAGCGTGGGCCGAGCCGCCGTCCCCTCGCCCCGGAGCGCCCCGTGCAGTCGTCCGTCCTCGCCTTCGCCACCGACCTGATCGACGAGGGTGCGGACACCTTCTTCGGCCGGCTCACCGACCGGGCCGGCGTCGGCGGCGTCACGCTGGCCGCCGTCTACCACGAGGCGCGCGACGTCTTCCCGCACCACCCGACCCGGGTGGTCCGCTACCTGGAGCCGGGCGCGGCGTACTTCCGCCCCGACCCGGCCCGCTGGGCCGGGCAGCGGCTCGCCCCGCCGCCGGCCCGCGCCATCGGCGACCGCGACCCGTTCGCCGAGGCCGCCGAGCAGACCCGCCGGCGCGGCCTGAAGCTGCACGCCTGGACCGTCTTCTGCCACAACGACCGGCTCGGCTTCGAGCACCCGGACTGCGCCCCCGCCAACGCCTTCGGCGACCGCCTGCTCACCGAGCTGTGCCCCGCCCACCCCGAGGTGCGCCGCTACGCGCTGACCCTGGTGGACGAGCTGGCCCGGTACGGCGTGGACGCGATCCGCGCCGAGTCGCTGCACTTCCACGGCCTGCGGCACGGCTACCACCACGAGCGCTACTTCGAGGAGCTCGGCCCGTTCGCCGAGGCACTGCTCGGCATCTGCTTCTGCCCGCACTGCACCGCCGCCGCCACCGCCCGCGGCGTGGCCGCCGAGCGGGTGCGCGAGGAGGTGGCCGCCGAGCTGCGCCGCCGGCTGGCCGAGGAGGACGCCGCCGCCGAGCCCGGCGCGCTGGACCGGCTGGCCGACGGCGAGCTGGCCGCCTACCTGGAGGCGAGCTGTGCCACCGTCACCTCGCTCGCCGCCGAGCTGGCCGAGCGGGCCGGGCAGCACGGGATGCGGCTGAGCTTCATGGACGCCGGCGGTCCCGGTACCGGCTGGCTCTCCGGCATCGACCTGCCCGCCCTGACCAAGGCCGGGGTGGGCATCGAGACCCTCGGCTACGCCAGGACCGCCGACGCCGTGCGCGAGAAGGTCGCCGCCTTCGGGCTGCACGGGGTCCGCCCGGCCGAGCTCGCGGTGATCCTGCGGCCGATGGCGCAGGACTGCGACGGGCCGGCCAACCTGGCCGAGAAGATCGCGGTGCTGCGCGGGCTCGGCGTGCCGGAGGTCGAGTTCTACAACTACGGACTGATGCGGCTCTCCTCGCTGGACCGGATCGGCGCAGCTCTGCGGGGGTGAGCGCGACGGACCCGGCGGCTCCCGCACGGTGTGGCGGGGCCGGCCTGCTGCGGTGACCGCCGCGCAAACGGTAGGCTTTCCGTGTGATCTTCAAGCGCATCGGCAACGGGCGGCCGTACCCGGATCACGGCCGGACCAGCACCCGCCAGTGGGCGGACGTCGCCCCTCGCCCGGTGCGACTCGACCAGTTGGTCACCACCAAGGGCCAGTTGGACCTGGAGACCCTGCTCGCCGAGGACTCCACGTTCTACGGCGACCTGTTCGCCCACGTGGTCAAGTGGCACGGCGACCTCTACCTGGAGGACGGGCTGCACCGCGCCGTGCGCGCCGCGCTGCAGCAGCGCCAGGTGCTGCACGCCCGGGTGCTGGAACTCGACTGACCGTTCGGCCGACCCGTCGGCTGATCCCCCGTCACGCGTTCCCACCCGTGGCTGACGCCTGCCCCGGCACGGGCCGCCACTCCCCTGCGACACGCCCTGACGGGTGCCGCGTCACCCGGACGGGGCTGTCCGGCGATCGCCAGTACACCCTTTCGAGTGCCCGGCTGCGCCAATTGATGATCATTTATTACCTTCATCCCACGAACGGGACTAGGCTGCTGACCACGGTCTGAGCACACTGCGGGCTCCCCGATCCGACTCGTGGTGCCCGCATCCGCCGACCTCGCCCGACGCGCCCACCATCGCCGCCAACGGCTGTCCTTCGACCAAGGGGAGACAGACTGTGAGCATGTTGACTCCCCAAGGGTTGAAGGGGAAGCAGTTCCGGATCACCGGCACCAGCTACCCGCGCCTCGGCCCGCCGCCCAGGCGCGGCCGCCGGGTGCTGATGGTGGTGGGCTCGCTGCTCGCCCTGGCACTGATCGCCCTGGGTGGCGTACAGGTCGTGGACATCTTCACCGGCAAGGCCAAGCACGGCGCCGCACAGGCCTGCGCCTCCGCCCACCCGTCCGGCCACCCGGCCGCCGCGGGCAAGCCGCTGGCCGCGCCCTCCCCCGGTGCCCCGGCCTCCGGCTCCGCCCCGGCCGGCGCCGGCGCGTCCGCCGCCCCCAGCGCCCTGGGCAGTCCGCTGCCGGGCGTCACCGCCGCCCCGCAGCCGCAGACCGTCACGGTGAACGTGCTGAACTCCACCGACAAGGCGGGCCTGGCCAAGAACACCGCGGACGAGCTGAAGAAGCGCGGCTTCACCGTCGGCAAGGTCGGCAACGCGCCGTCCGCGCTGCAGAAGAAGGTGCCCGGCAGCGCGGTCCTGGTGGCCGGCCAGTCCGGCGCCGGCGGCGCGGCGCTGCTCGGCGCCCAGGTGGCCGGCGCCAGCACGATGGCCGACCAGCGCACCGACGGCAGCGTGGACTTCGTGATCGGCGACGGCTACACCGCCCTGCTGGACCCGACCGCCGCGGCCTCCGCGCTGGCCGAGGCCCTCAAGCCCTCCCCCACCCCGTCGCCGGTCCCCGGCAGCTGCTGAGCCGCCGACCCGACCGCACGGACCAACCGCACGGACCCGACCGCACGTCAGAAAGGGCCCCTCGTCACCGAGGGGCCCTTCCCGTTCCTGCCGTTCTTGCTGTGCTTCCCCGCCCGGCTACCCGGCCGTCCCGTACAGGCGGTCGCCCGCGTCGCCCAGGCCCGGGACGATGTAGCCGTGCTCGTTCAGCCGCTGGTCCAGCGCGGCGGTCACCACGGTGACCGGCAGCCCGGCCAGCTCCTTCTCCATCACCGCCACGCCCTCCGGCGCGGCCAGCAGCACCACGGCCGTCACGTCGGTCGCGCCGCGCTCGATCAGCAGCTTGATCGCGGCGACCAGGGTGCCGCCGGTGGCCAGCATCGGGTCCAGCACGTACACCTGGCGGCCCGACAGGTCGTCGGGCATCCGGGTGGCGTAGGTGGACGCCTCCAGGGTCTGCTCGTTGCGCACCATGCCGAGGAAGCCGACCTCGGCGGTGGGCAGCAGCCGGGTCATGCCGTCCAGCATGCCCAGCCCCGCGCGCAGGATCGGCACCACCAGCGGGCGCGGGTAGCTGAGCCGCACTCCGGTGGTGACCGCGACCGGGGTGGTGATCTCGACCTCGTCGGTCCGCACGTCCCGGGTGGCCTCGTAGGCCAGCAGCGTGACCAGCTCGTCGGTCAGGCGACGGAAGGTCGGGGAATCGGTGCGCTCATCGCGCAGCGTGGAGAGCTTGTGGGCCACCAGGGGGTGGTCGACGACGTGGATCCGCATGCTTCTGACCTTAACCGCGTCCAGGAGCGCCCACGACCGTCCGCGTGCGCGCTCTGCGCGCTGCGATCTCCCCCTCCCCTTCACCACTCCCTCCCTCCTGTGTCATGAACCTTCTTCCGTCCCTCCTGTGGTATCTACCGGCGAGTTCTGGGAGAGTCGGACGGTATGAACAGGACCCCGGAGGATCCCGCGGCCGAGCCGGCCGACGCCCCGATGGAGACCGAGGCGGAGCGCCGCCGCCGTCGGGCGGTGTTCCTGCGCGAGCTGGCCGAGGCCCGCGAACTCCGCGCCCGGGTCCAGCCGCGCAAGACCAAGGAGCGTCGGATGCGCGAGGCACTCCGCATGCGCACCTTCCGCATCTGACCCCCGCCCCGCGCCTCTCGCGCCGCCCAACCGTGCAATCCCGGCCACCATCGCGCCGAATCCGACACGACCTGCGAAGACGCGGCGTCGAACACTCCCCGAGAGGGCTGGCGATCTGTCACGATGCCGGAGGGACGGTCCGAACAGCGGACCGCCTCTGGTGCGGGGGCGGCCAGACCGCGTTCGCCCGAGATCGCCTACGGCCGAGACCATTTGGGAGAGTCCCTGGTGGCGTACTTCGCTGCAGTGCTTGCTCGCACCGAGGACGGGTGGGATGTGAGCGAGACCGAGTTGGACAACGTCGAGACCCTTGCCGATCTTGCCGACCTGGCGCGCGAATCGGCACAGGACGACGACACGGTGCTGGTGTTCATCGAGCAGGAGGACGCGTGGTTCGCCGTCGTCCGGGTGGACGGCGAGGAGGATCCGCGGATCTTCGTCTCCGACGCCGCGGCCGCCGCGCGCAGCTCCTACGGAGACGTGGTGCTCACCGAGGAGCTCGTCGGCCGCGCCGGCGACAGTGAGTTCGACGACATCGACAACCTGGTGACCGAACTGGAGGAGAGCGAGGACGCCGAGCTCTCCGACTCCGACGACGAGGACGAGGACGCCCCGCTCACCGGCCCGGGCGGCGTCCCGGTCGGCCCGCTGGGCGACGCCGAGCTGCTCACCGAGTTCGGCGTGGCCGCCAAGGACCTGCTCGCCCTGGCCGACGAGGGCGCCGAGCCCGGCGACGCCCTGGCCGAGATCGCCGACGCACTGGGCTGCGCCGAGGTGCTGGAGGCGGTGCGCTAGCGGCGGCCGGGGCTGCATCGCGCACACTGGTGGGATGCAGCCCCGCCTCGCCCTCGCCCTCCCCCCGCTCCCGGCCCCGGTCCGCCCGGACCCGGTGCGCACCCGCTGGGAGCCGGCCATGCGCGAGGCGATCACGGAGGGGCTCTCGGCCCTCCCCTCGGGAGACGTCCCGGTGGGCGCCCTGGTCCTCTCCCCGGACGGCACCGTGATCGGCCGCGGCCACAACGAACGCGAGGCCACCGGCGACCCCACCGCCCACGCCGAGGTCCTCGCCATCCGCCGGGCCGCCACCGCCGTCGGCGAGTGGCGCCTGGCCGGCTGCACCCTGGTCGTCACCCTCGAACCCTGCACCATGTGCGCGGGCGCCATCGTCCTGTCCCGCCTCGACCGCGTCGTCTACGGCGCCCACGAGCCCAAGACCGGCGCCGCCGGCTCGTTGTTCGACGCCCTGAGGGACCCGAGGCTCAACCACCGCCCCGAGGTCATCCCGTCCGTCCTGCCCAACGACTGCGCGGCCCCCCTGCTGGACTTCTTCACCCCCCACCGCTGACCGGCCCCGGCCCGCCCCCTGACCGGCAACGAGAACGGATTTCGTCCCCGCCCACCCGGTCGGGTAGAGTCTCTCTCGGTAGCGTGTCCGAGCGGCCAAAGGAGCACGCCTCGAAAGCGTGTGTGGGGGCAACTCCACCGTGGGTTCGAATCCCACCGCTACCGCCAGAGTAGTAGCCAGGAAGGGCGCTCCCGATGTTTCGGGGGCGCCCTTCCTCATTCGCGACGCCGCAGGCCGTTCTCATGACGGCGCCACGAACGGGAGCAGCGCCGGCCAGGGGTGCAGTTCCGATCGGTGCGCCAGGATCTCACCGAGGTGCGCCCGGGACTACCGACACAGAAGGATCCGGTTGCCCGCGGGTACCCGATCGCCGAAGTCGAGAACCAGCTGAGGCGCCCCTGCTGATAGCGCGCCTGCCGCGAGGCTGCCACCGCGCTTACCCAACTCGACCATCGGCAGGACACGACCAGGGCTGCAGATGACCCCGTTGCACATCATCGCGGCCTGTGATCTCCACGCCTGCGACGGGGAGATTTGGAACAGCGTCGGAGCAACGGCCCGACCCCTGTCCAGCAGCCCGGCCGGGATGGCCGGACCGCCGCGCAGCACCACTCCAACTCCCTTTCCGTCCAATACCTCCGCCCGGCGCGGCAGTTGGTCCTGCGTCTCAACGTCGACCGCCCCCACCAGCTCCGCCGGCCCAAAAGCACGCCCGTCCCCTCCCGCGGACAGCAGTTCCACGAGCCACCCCCCTCCACCAGTCCCGCCCCTGCGCCTGACGCCCAGTCCGTCCGCCGTCGAGGAGAGTCGCTGCACGTCCTGCGTCGCCCAACCCGTTCCGATCGAATATGGGCCTCGAACTGTTCGATGGATGAGGTAACTTGGCCCCCGGCAAGGGCATCTGCTCTTGCCGACACTTCTAGGGCTCCGGCTCTAGGGGACAGGGGAGAACTGCATATGCCAAGGTACGTACACGTACCCACAGCAGCCACCGCCAACCTGATCCGGCAGGCGTACGAAGCCGGCGGCCCGTACCAGTGGGCCCGCGAGGCGTGGAAGAACTCCGAGGAGAGCGGCGCCCGCACCATCCACTTCGGGATCGAGGAGCAGGCCGCCGCGAACCTGGGCGTGCTGCGGCGGACCATCATGGACGACGGCAACGGCATGGAGCCGAACGACCTTCGCGACTTCCTGACCACCTTCGGGGGCGGCGGGAAGCCGATCGGCATGGACGAGAACTTCGGTCAGGGCTTCAAGTCCTCGGTCCTGCCGTGGAATCCGTACGGTGTCGTCGTCATCAGCTACACGGAGACTGCCCCCGACGGCGCGATGCTCTGGATCCACCGCGACCACACCGGCAGCTACGCCCTCAGGGAGTGGGCGGCGGAAGACGAGGACGGAGACTTCGTCAGCCAGACCGACGTAGTGGCACCGTTCGTCGATGACGAGCATGGCTGCGACTGGGGGCAGATCCGTCCCAGCTGGATGAAGACCGGAACCATCATGGTCCTCCTCGGTGACAATCCGAAGAGCGACACCTGGATGGGCGATCCGTCACGGAAGGAGACGGTGGACGACCTCATCCGCTACATGAACGGTCGCTTGCTGATCGTGCCCGAGCGTGATGGCAGTCCCATCGAGACCAACGTCATCGACCTGTACGCCAAGCGCAGCAATGAACGCCGTGACAGCAAGGACAGGACCATCGAACTCCCGGACGGGCGTTCGATGGTCTGGCGTCCCCGACGAGTCCACGGGCTCACCCACTACATTCCCGAGGTTGCTGCTCGGGGCACCGTCGTCGTCGACCCCCACGGCACCCGTGTCGACTGGTTCCACGTTCCCGAGCCGCATCCGGCAGTCGGTGGCACCTCGGACTACATCATTCAACGGCCCGCTGTCGTGGTCGACTACCAGGGCGAGGCGTACCACTCGGACAGCGGGAAGTCGCGCTACCGCCAGTTCGGCATCACCGACGAGATCATGCACAGGACCTGGTTGATCGTCCGACCCCCCGTCTACAGCGACAGTCGCCCGACTCAGTGGGGCGTGCTCACTCAGGCGTCGCGACACATCCTGTTCTCGAAGGGTGGGCGCGAGCTCCCCTGGGAGGAATGGGGAGACGCGTTCTTCCAACAGTTCCCCGACGAACTCGTCAGGGCTCGGGACGCAGCCCGGGCCGCGACCGCCTCGCAGAGCGACCCGTCGATGGCCAAAAACCTTTCGCGGATCCTCGACCGGCTCAACCCCCGCTTCAAGGCCTCCCGCGTGCTGAGCAACGCGGCCGGCCGCATCCTCGGGAATCCGGCCGGCACCGGCGCGGGAGTTCCCGCCGCCAGGAGCCCCCGTACGGGCACCGGGACGGTGGCAAAGGGCCAGGGCACCGGCTCCGTGACGCCCCGACAGGTTCTGATCCCCACCGCTGGTGGCAGTGCCACGGGCATGCCCGGTACCGTGCGCGGCGGCTACCCGGCATTCCGCTGGAAGCAGTTCGACACGGACGAGGCGAAGCAGCTCGCCTACTACGTGAAGAACGAGACCCTGACGGTCGACGACATCACGTACCGGGGTGTGGTGCACCTGAACGCCAAGCACCCCGTCTTCGTCCAGGAGTTCCTGTACTGGTCCGGCCAGGTATGGCCCAAGGCCGACCCGGCGAAGGTGCGGGAGCTCGTCGAACGGGTCTACGGCGAGGAGGCCGTGGCCCACGTGGTCCACGCCCAGCGCCTCAACGGCACGCTCGTGGGGCGCTCGGACGAGGGCACCCCGGTGGTCATGAGCGAGGACGATGTCCAGTCGCTGCTCGAGCCCGCAGCCCTGTCGGCGGCGCTGCTCGGACTGATCAACGTCGAACAGCGAGTGCTCACCCAGGGTGGCGGGCTGTTCGGCAGTCGCGCCGCCTCCTAGCAGACCGCTGCACGAACTCCGGACGCTCCGCCCACCCGTCCGACCCGGGTGGGCGGAGCGCACACCGATCCTGCACACCGGTGCGGCCACTCGCCCCGACCCGGCGGAGGACAATGGCAGATGTGGTGATCTCCCCCGTTCCGTCCTCCCCGGGTGTCTCGGACCGCATGAGCCGGCAGGCATCGCGGGACACCAAGCCCGAGCTCGCGGTTCGCGGCCTGCTGTTCCGGAGTGGCCTGCGCTACCGCCTGAACGAGCGGGTACCCGGAATGGCGCGGCGCACCGTCGACATCACCTTCCGAAGGGCCCGTGTCGCGGTATTCATCGACGGCTGTTTCTGGCACGGCTGCCCGGTCCACGCCACACAGCCGAAGAGCAATTCGCAGTGGTGGCGGGACAAGCTGGACGCCAACATGGCCCGGGACCTGGAGACCACTGCGCACATGACCGCCAATGGGTGGACGGTACTCAGGTTCTGGGAACACGAAGCACCTGAGTCCGTGGCGCAGCGGGTGAGGGAGGCGGTCGCCGCCAATACTCCGCCGAAAAGGCCGATACGCCCGCGCCCACTACATGAGGAGCGCCCGGAGTGAGCGACCCGTGCGAACTTCGTTCGTTGGAGTCCGCTGTCGGCCGCTCCCTGTAAACTGGCCGCTTGCCCAACGCTCGTCACGCGTGGATGGCGGTCGGGCTCGTAGCCGGACGTTTCTCCGGCCCGCCGGCTAGGATCCCAGCATGCACACGTCCGTGGTACCCGCCCACCTCAAGATCATTGACCTGTTCGCCGGGCCAGGTGGGCTGGACGTGGCTGCTCGTGCACTCGGGATCCCGGTGACCGGCATCGAGTGGGACTCCGATGCCTGCGCGACAAGGCTGGCAGCCGGGCTGCTGACCGAGCAGGGAGATGTTCGGAAGTACGGCCCCAAGAGCTTCCCGACAGCAAATGTTCTCGCCGGCGGACCTCCGTGCCAGACGTACACCGTTGCGGGCAACGGCACCGGACGCCGCGCCTTGGACCAAGTCCTCGATCTGGCCAAGCGCATGGCCAAGGGGGACATCGAGGCCGTGATCACCGAGCTCGCGAAGGAGAAGGATCCTCGCACCGGCCTGGTTCTCGAGCCCCTGCGCTGGGCTCTCCAGGCGCTGGAACTCGAACGCCCCTACCAGCTGATCGTGCTCGAGCAGGTACCGGCGGTCCTGCCGGTCTGGCAGGAGTTTCGCGACATTCTCATCACCAAGGGTTACTCGGCGATCTGCGACGTCCTGCACACCGAGGAATTCGGTGTACCGCAGACCCGTCGTCGAGCGATTCTGGTGGCCCGTTATGTCGGCGACTCCGAGTCGGCTCTTCGAGCCGAGGTCGAACTGCCGAAAGCCACCCACCGCCGCTATCACAAGCGCACCAAGGACAGCAACGAGCCCTCCAAGCTGGACCGCTGGGTGACCATGGGCAACGCCCTGAACCGCACCGGGCCGTTCGTCGTCGTCTCGAACTACGGCACTGGTGGCGACCCCAAACTCCGCGGTCAGCGACGTTCGGACGAGCCGGCCTTCACGGTGACCGGGAAGGTCTCCCGGAACAAGGTAGTGATGCCGTACGGCACACCGTTCCCCCCGCCGCTCGACCGCCTCACCGAGGAGGAGGCGGGCCGGTTGCAGACCTTCCCCGCGACCTTCCCCTGGTCGGGCAGGGCCGTGTCGCAGCAGATCGGCAATGCAATCCCGCCCCGCCTCGGAATCCACGTGCTCGCGGCTGCACTCGGCCTCGACAACGAGCAGCGGGACACCGCCCTGGCTCTGCTGCCGCAGCTCAGCTTCCCGCACTGCGCAGCGATCGACGGTGCCCCTGTCGAGCCCGACACAGGCGAGTGAGCCGTCACAACCACGGCAGCCAGCAGGAGCTGACACTGAATCACCGCCGGCGCTATGGGCAGTCCCGCGTCGTGCGCCCCGATGGTTCGCGCAACTTCCGCCAGTCCGTCACTGATTCTCACTATCGTGTGCTTCGAACAGTCCTCGTCGAGTCGGTGCACGCGGCATCTCTCCGTGTGCAGGCTCCGAACTGCAAGGAGCGACAGTGGGAGATCCGCGCATCGAGAAGGCCTGGAGGGTCTTCCAGGCCAGGGTGGACACGGCTCTTCCGCACGAGGTGACGCAGGAGCTCCGGGACCTGTTCGTGCCGGACGAGGTGATCGAGGAGCTTCTCCGCCGGCACGACGCAGAGACCGCCCGGATCGCCGGCCTGCGGGAACCGCTGGCACTCGGACGCGAGAATGCCTTGCCCTGGTACACAGGCCCTCGGCCCGACGACAAGAACTGGCCTCCGTTCGAGGGTCTGCTGCGCCGCTCGCTGGGTGCAGAGGCCACTTCGAAGATCGACGAGGCCTCCACCCGGGTGGTCGCGATGCTCGACCATCCCGCCACGCCAACGTTCCGATCCCGCGGTCTGGTCGTGGGTCACGTGCAGTCCGGCAAGACGAGCAACTTCACCGGCGTGGTCTGCAAGGCTGCGGACCGGGGCTACCGCATGTTCATCGTCCTGTCCGGCATCCACAACTCCCTCCGGCGTCAGACCCAGGCACGGCTCATCCGAGACGTGGTGAACCAGAACAAGCCGTCGTGGCATCAGATCACCAGCACCGAGCACGACTTCGTGCCGCCGCCGAACGCGCAGTCCTTCCTGGCCTCGAAGGACCAGACTCTCCTGCTCGTAGTCAAGAAGAACGCATTCGTCCTGCGGAAGCTGCGCGACTGGCTCGAGCAGGCACAGGAGCAACTGGGCAACTGTCCGACTCTGATCATCGACGACGAGGCGGACCAAGCGACGCTGGCAACGCGCAGGATCAACCCCCTCATCAGGGATGTGATCACCCGTCTGCCCAAGGTCTGCTACGTCGGCTACACCGCCACCCCGTTCGCCAACCTGCTGACCGACCCGCTCGACCACGAGGACTTCTACCCGCGCGACTTCATCCTGAGCCTGCCGCGGGGCGCGGACTACCAGGGGCCCGAGACTCTCTTCGGCCGCCACCCCCTCGACGGGGAGGACCCCGCCGTTGTGCCCGGCGGACTCGACATGATCCGGACCATCCCGGACGACGAACTGGACGACCTGCGACCGAAGAAGCAGAGTGCCGCCGCCGGGTTCGCACCGCTGATCACGAAGTCGCTGCGCCGGGCAGCGCTCTGGTTCTGGTTGAGCACAGCCGCGCGCCACGCCCGGGGCCAGCAGGCGAAGCACTCCTCAATGCTGGTCCACGCTCACTCCGACACCCGGGTCCACGACTCGTACGGGGCGCCGCTGCGCGAGCTGCAGGAGGCGGTGTCCGCGGGCCTCACGGACCGCGATCCCGTCTTGATCGACGAATTTCGCCGGCTCTGGGAGGAAGAGTCCGGCCGGGTCTCCCCCACGCTCTTCGGGAATCCCGTGATCGGCTTCGACGACCTGCCAGAGCAGCTGACCAACGTGGTCCGGACGACCAAGATTGTCATGGACCACTATCGGAGCACTGATCGGCTGGACTACGACTCCGGTCCGGTGAACGTGATCGCTGTCGGCGGCAACACTCTCTCGCGAGGGCTCACCCTCGAAGGGCTTGTGGTCAGCTTCTTCGTGCGCTCATCGAACGTCTACGACACCCTCCTCCAGATGGGCCGCTGGTTCGGCTACCGTCCCGGCTACGAGGACCTGCCCCGGATCTTCATGCCCGAGGAGACCCGGCGGTGGTTCATGCATTTGGCCACGGTCGAGGAGGAGATGCGCCGGGAGATCGACCGTTACCTCACCGAGCACAGGACTCCTCTCGAACTGGCCGTTCGGATCCGGTGCCACCCGAAAATGCGCGTAACGGCCCCCTCCAAAGCGGGCTCCGCAGTCCGCGCAGCTGCCTCCTACGGCGAGCAGCTTGTCGAGAGCCACTACTTCCCGCGTCTGCCCGACGACCTCGCCTCGAAGTGGCACGAGACCAATGCAGATGCGGTCGCGGAGCTCCTCGATGCGGCGGCTCTGGAAGGTCGGTCGGACCCAGCGGTCCCAGCGGGTCGCGCGCTGTGGCGCGAGGTGCCCGCGGCCCGTGTGGTCGACTTCCTCGGCTCGTACCAGTTCCACCCGAAGTCGGTCGAGGCGTCCTCGGACCTGATGCGGGAGTACATCCGCCGCCGCAACGAGAACGGCGCCCTTGCCACCTGGAACATCGGTGTTGTCGGTAGCTCCGTCAAGAAGGACTCCTCCGCGGTCCCGCTTCCCGGTGGCATCACAGTGGCCCGGGTGACCCGTACCCAGCTCAAGGCCACCGCCCACGACGACGTGGCGGACATCAAGACGCTCACCGGTTCGCGGGACGAGGCTCTCGACCTCGTGATCCCCGAGGATGAGAAGTCGCTCAACCGGACCAAGCTCCAGGATCTGCGGGTCCGCCAACAGCCCGAACGCGGTCTGGTTCTGCTCTACCCGATCGACGCCAAGTCCGAGGTCCCGGTACGCACGCTGAACGGTGAGAAGACAGAAGTCCCGGGCCGGGCACCGCTCGACGCGCCGGGAGAGGTCGTCTGGGGCGCCGCCCTGATCTTTCCCCGCCCGAGCGGGGGAGACGCTCTCGTCGAGTACGACTACGTCGCTGCCAACCTCCGTCAGGTCTTTCCTTCGGCCGGCGACGAGGACACGGAGGATCTGTCCGTGCTCGACCAAGATCTCGACGCCGACGGCGAGGCGGGGTCGTGACCGGATCGTCGGCTGTGCCTCCCGCCTCCGCCAGGTGGCGGGAGCTGTTGGAACGTCTGTGGGCCCGGCTGGACAAAGAGGCGCTCAGCAGACCCTCGGAGCTGATGTTGACCGGCGCCCTCGAGATCGCCACGCCACACGGACTGGTACGCCTCGGGCGGGATGCCGAAGGCAGGCGACACCTGCTCGTTCCGGTCGCACGCCTGCAGAGGGTCGACGACGACCGACGAAGCGTCGGTGTCCACCTCACCAGTCGCGTCCTGCTGGTCGACGATCTACCGGTCCGTTTCGCGGACCTGGTGTGTCGGCGGCAGGACCTCTCCGGTGTCTTCACCGGGCTCGTCGCAGATCTCTGCGCGCAGGTGGCGGTGGAACCTGATGATGCGCCTGCCGGAATCGCTCGGACGCTCAGCGCCTGGCGTCTCCTGCTCGGCAGCCAGAGCGGCCGGTGGACGATGCCCCGCCTCGCCGGCCTCTTCGCCGAACTCACTGTCCTGGAAGAGCTGCTGACAGTCAGCTCGGAAGCGGCTCGAACCTGGCACGGCCCTACGGGCAGTGCACATGACTTCCGCACTGCCCATCATGCGATCGAGGTCAAGGCGTCCACCACCGCGGGCGGGCGGACAGTCCGTATTCACGGAGTGGACCAGTTGGAGGCCCCGGCAGGCGGCAGCCTGCACCTCGCCTGGTTCCGTGTCGCCGCACGCGCCGGAAACGAGGGCAGAACCGTCCTCGACCTCGTCGAATCCTGCCGCGCCAGGGCGAGCACCCTCGACATACTGGACGAGCGTCTGAGTGCGCTGGGAATCAACGCGAGCCTCGAACCCGTCTTCGCGGAGGCACGCTTCGAGTCGACGGACGAGCAGTGGTACGAGGTCGACCACACCTTCCCCCGGATCATCCCGACCAGCTTTGCAGAAGGTGCCGTGCCGTCAGGTGTCAGCAGCATGGAGTACCTCGTCGACCTGGACAACGTTCCCGCCCGAGCCGACCGACTGACCGCCCTCGACCGTTTGGCATCCGAACTTTGAACACACACACCTGGTACTCCCAGCCCTTTCGCGCGGACGGCGGCATCACCGCCGACGGACTTTTGGGACAGTTGGGCAGACCGCAGCTGTCCCGCCTGACGATTCTGGTCCGGGAAGCCGCGCAGAACTCCTGGGACGCCAGGTGCCACGACCAGCCGGTCGTGCGGTTCCGCCTCGATCTCAGCACCGTCAGTGCCGCACACATCGGTGAGTGGCGGCGCCTTTTCGCGGACGGGATACCCCCGGAAGGAGACACAGACGGAGCATTCAGGAAGCTCGGGCAAGCGTCCTCGATCCGGTATCTCGCGGTCTCCGATCGTGGGACCCGCGGGCTGGGCGGGCCGACCCGCTCCGACGCCGGCCACAGCACGCGACGGGAATGGCTCCGTTTCATCCTCAACAGTGGTGACAGGGACGGCGATCACCAGCCCGGTACCACCGGGGGAACCTTCGGCTACGGAAAGGGAGCTTTCTTCCTCTCGTCCGCAGCGGGATGCGTCTTCGTCCACACCCGGTTCAGGGACGAGGACGGCACGCTCCGGTCCCGTTTCATCGGAAGCGCGATTCGCAAGGCGTTCTGGCATGACGGAGCCAGCTACACGGGACGTCACTGGTGGGGACAGCCGGGGCCCGAGCATTGCGAGCCCCTCCACGACGAGATGGCCGACGGACTCGCCCGTCGTCTCGGTCTTCCCGTGTTCGGTGCGGAGGACACGGGCACCACGGTAGTCATCGTGGATCCCGACCTGACGGACCCGACGCTTCCGGACACCGAATCCGCAGCACAGATGAACATCAACGATGCGGGCACCTACCTGGCTGATGCGGCCGCTTGGAACCTCTGGCCGATCATGCTGGAGGGAAGGCAGACCCGTATGGAGGTCTCCGTCACAGCCAACGGGATCGAGATCGAGGTACCGAGCCCTTCAACCGATCCGACGCTCGCGTTCTTCGCCGATGCCTACCACAAGGCGGCCATGGGCCGGGGGGAGGTGCTCAGTTGCGGTCGGCCGCAGAAGGAACTGGGGGACTTCGCCTATGAGTACACCTACGCGGCGACCGTCACATCACCCGCTGCCCGTGATCTCGGTATCGAAGGCGCTCCCCATCATGTCTGCCTGATCCGTGGACCGGAACTCGTGACCAGGTACTACGAAGGTCCCGAACGTCCCAACCCACATGTGGGCTACGCAGGCGTCTTCAAGGTGTCGGACGAGCTCGATCCCGTCTTCGCTCGATCGGAGCCCCCCACCCACGACGCTTGGGCCTATCAACAGCTGAAGGGTCAGGAAGCGACCTTCGTGCGGACACTGGGTCGACGGCTGAAGGAGCGCTGCGATGCGATCAGCGGGGCCACGGCAATGAGGGCGTTCAAGGTCGGCGACTACCGTGTCGGATCGGTCGCCCAGAGGTTGGGACACCTACTGGCCGGCCCCGGTGGAACTGGCACGGCTGTCCCCGACCTGGCTCCCATGCCGGGAAGATCGATCGAGCAGGACCACGGGCCCTCCGAAGCACCGGCTTCCGGAACGCAGCAAGAACCATTTTCAGCCGGACAACCATGGGACGGAACTCACCCGGGGAACGCGGCGGGTATCCCGGACCCTCGAACAGCGCCGGCCCAGCCGCAGCCTCGGACGTCCGCGACTCGCAGGCCCACACTGGTCTCCTCACCCCGGTTCGAATTCATCGACGGGAAGCCGGTTCTGGTCCAGCGGGTCAGACTGCACGGATCCGGCCGCAACGAAGGGCACGTCAAGGTCGTTACCGGCGAGGGCGGCACTGAGCACTCCGCCCCTCTCGGTACCGTCCAGCCAACTGTGTACGGCTGGCGAACCACGGACGGGCGGATCGTCCCGGGCGAAGTGCTCTATCACTCCGAGGGCCTCGCGGAGGTCGATCTCATTGTTGTTGCGGTCCCGGACGCCGTTCTCGAACTGAATGTGACGGGGCAGCAATGAGTGTGAAGGCATGGCCGTACCGTCGGCCGATCGACCGAGTCGTTGCCGAGGCCTGGCGGATGGACGCGGAGACCGGGCCGTTGCTCCCGGCGGCCCTTCCAGCCTGGGACTACTCGACCGACCTCACTCTGGCGCGCATCGTCCATCTGGACCTGGCAGGAATCCGCGAGGACTGCGGCCTTCCGGACGATGCCCCACTACGGCTGTGCGTCCGGTACTGGCCGTCCAGCTCGCGGCTGCGTCATTCGGCCTTCCAGGCTGCTTTGCCCACACATGCGTCGCAGAATGTCACCGTGGTCGAGTTGACCGCACCGGGCAGAGACCTGGGCGGGCTCCTTACTGTCGAGACCCTCCTCGAACTCGCTGCAGACCTCAGAACGGACCACCCCTTCGTTCCCCACCGAGCCGGTTCGATCCTCTGGCACGAGCAGACCAGAGTCGCACTCGAGGGCGCTGCGGGTCTGCTGCCCACTGCTCCTGTGTCGTTCTCGGAAGCCGGCCTTCCGGCCGGCGCGGCCTGGTACGTCAGCATGGACGGCGGCGACTGGCGGCAAGCAGCGATGGGGAGCCTGCTGGTGCTCCTCAACACGGACAACCCTGCCGTTCGAAAGGCTCTCGAAGCCGGCCATGACGAAGCCACGGCCCTGTTGTGGGACACCCTGGGCATCGACATCGTGACCGACCTCGTAGGACGCGCCCTGGACGACGAGGCCTTCGACGAGGATCAGGAGGCGACGGGCTCCGAGGGAGACCTGACGATGGCGGGACTCATCAGATCCCTGGTCCGCATCTACCTCGCCAACCCGACTGAAACCCCTGCTGTTGCCATCAAGCGACTCCGGGACGAGCGCAAGGCGGATCCATCGCGATTCCGTGCATATGTCCAGAAGGGTGTCGGCTTTCCACGAGAGGCATCTCGATGAGTGTTCTGTACCCACGGCTGCTCCCCGGGGAGTCCGACAGACTGTTCGCGGAGTTGCACAGGCTCGGGCCCGGGGAGCACAAGAAGATGGTCGCCGGCCATTCTTCCCGCGCGGTGTACGCGGCGACCGGCGGTCGACGGGTCACCCGGGACGAGCTCGACGATCTCCGCCATGCTGTCCTCGCGGCAGCTCAGGCGCAGGGCTTTCCCGAACCTCCGGGTAGCGCTCGACGGAACGCGTTCGACCAGCAGACTGCGCGGATCCTTCACGAGCAGAGCCTCATGGTGCCCGGGGAGGCTGCGCAACGTCAGGTTTGGTCCTTCCTGGCGCTGGTACTTCTGCCCGACATCTGCGTCTGGCGCTGGCCGGCAAACGACGACGGCCAGTACCTGGCAGACCGTTTCAAGGGCCTGGACCTGACCCGCCATGCATTGGCCAGACTCTGGACCCGAGCACATGTCCTGCACGAGCCCGAGGCACCCGAGCCCTACAGCCTCCTGTCGGTACTCGGAGAAGCGGACCTGGACCAGATCATGGCCAGACGGGGATCCATCGCTGCTTCCCCGGCACTTGTCCGCGCGGTAGTACGCGGTCACCGGGACGCCGAACGCAGCGGCGACGGCGGCGCGACAGCACGTGCTGTCCTTCGGGAGAGTCTCGTTCGGCTCCTCCGCCTAACGGCGTTTCTCGACGTCGATTCGCTTTCGGAAAGCGAGACCGACCATCTGGCACGCATGATCCGACTCGAGGCGCGGATGTCGCTGACTTGAGGTGGATACGGGTGCCATCATCTCGGGTGCCAGGGCTGACATGGGCTGGTCGTTCTGAAGACGACGGCCCCGAAGTCTGCCTGTCGACGGGCGAGTGTGGCGGCCATCGTGCGGGGCGAAACTCGCGCGGCCTGGGGCGAATCTACTCTTGAACACTGGGAGGAAAGGCCGGTTATCACTCGATCGCCCGCGAGGTGCTGGAGCAGAAGCCGACACGTCTCGACGACCTCCTGCACATGGCGAGGTTCGACCTCCGCCAGGCCCCCTATGAGGCGCTCCGGATCCCGTAGGGCCGGCCGCCCGTGGCCACAACTCGAAAGGGCCCAGACCGTATGGTCTGGGCCCCCTACGGGCGAGTTCCGGCCTCTACCGCGGCGGCAGCTTGTCGAGTTGGGCCTGGATGCGCACGACATCCTCCCCTGCCTTTGCCAGGCGGGTGCGGATCTTGTCGACCACGTTGTCCGGGGCCTTCGCCAGGAACGCCTCGTTGCCGAGCTTGCCCTCGGCCTGAGCCTTCTCCTTCTCGGCCGCGGCCAGGTCCTTCGCCAGACGACTACGCTCGGCAGCCACGTCGATGGTGCCCGAGAGGTCGAGGGAAACCGTGACGCCGGCGACCGGCAGGGAGGCGGTGGCAGCGAAGTCCTCCCCCTCCGGCTGGAGACGGAGCAGTTGGCGCATGGCGGCATCGTGCGGGGCCAACGCGGTGCCGTCGAACTCCAGGCGGGCCGGGACCTTCTGGGCGGGCTGGAGGCCCTGCTCGGAGCGGAAGCGGCGGACCTCGGTGACGACCTGCTGGACCAGCTCGATCTCCTGCTCCGCGGCCTCGTCGCGGAACCCGGAGTCCTTCGGCCACTCGGCGACGACGACCGACTCCCGGCCCGTCAGCGTGGTCCACAGCGTGTCCGTGAGGAACGGGACGATCGGATGCAGCAACCGCAGGGTGACGTCGAGGACCTCGCCGAGCACGCGTGCCGAGACCTCGGCCTGTTCGCCGCCCTCGATGAACGCCGTCTTGGACAGCTCGACGTACCAGTCGAAGACCTCGTCCCAGGCAAAGTGGAAGAGTGCGTCGGCGAGCTTGGCGAACTGGTAGTCGTCGTAGTAGGCGTCTGCTGCGGCAACGACCTTGTTGAGACGCGACAGGATCCAGCGGTCGGACGCTGAGAGCTTCTCGACGGACGGGAGTTCACCCTCGACCGTGGCGCCGTTCATCAGCGCGAAGCGGGCCGCGTTCCAGATCTTGTTGGCGAAGTTCCGGGACGCCTGGACCCAGTCCTCACCGATCGGGACGTCAATGCCCGGATTGGCGCCCTTGGCCAGCGTGAAACGCAGCGCGTCGGAGCCGTACGTGTCCATCCAGTCCAGCGGGTTGACCGTGTTTCCGAACGACTTCGACATCTTCTTGCCGAACTCGTCGCGGACCATGCCGTGGAACGCGATCGTGCGGAACGGAGGCCGGCCGTCCATCGCGTACAGGCCGAACATCATCATCCGGGCGACCCAGAAGAACATCAGGTCGTAGCCGGTGACCAGGACGGAGTTCGGGTAGAACCTCTCCAGGTCCGGCGTCTGCTCCGGCCAGCCCAGCGTGGAGAACGGCCACAGGCCGGACGAGAACCACGTGTCCAGGACATCCGTGTCCTGGGTCCAGCCCTCGCCCGTGGGCGGCTCGTCGTCCGGGCCGACGCAGACCAGCTCACCGTTCGGGCCGTGCCAGACCGGGATGCGGTGGCCCCACCACAGCTGGCGCGAGATGCACCAGTCCTTGAGATTGTCGACCCAATCGAAGTAGCGCTGCGCCATGTCGGCCGGGTGGATGGTGACCCGACCATCGCGAACCGCGTCGCCGGCGGCCTTCGCGAGGGTCTCGACCTTGACCCACCACTGCATCGACAGACGGGGCTCCAACGTCGTCCTGCAGCGCGAGCAGTGGCCGACGGAGTGAACGTACGGGCGCTTCTCGGCGACGATCCGGCCCTCTGCGCGCAGAGCGGCGACGATGGCGGAGCGCGCCTCGAAACGGTCCAGGCCCAGGAACGGGCCGTGGACGGTGATGATGCCGCGTTCGTCGAGGACCTCGATGGATTCGAGGTCGTGGCGCTGACCGATGGCGAAGTCGTTCGGATCGTGCGCCGGGGTCACCTTGACGGCGCCGGTGCCGAACTCCGGGTCGACGTGCGTGTCGGCCACCACCGGGATGCTCCGGTCGGTCAGCGGCAGCTTGATCTGCTTCCCGATCAGGTGGGCGTAGCGCTCATCGTCGGGGTGGACGGCGACAGCGGTGTCGCCGAGCATCGTCTCGGCGCGGGTGGTGGCGACGACGATCGTGTCCTCGCCATCGCCGTACTGCATGGAGACGAGCTCTCCGTCGTCGTCCTGGTAGTCAACCTCAATGTCGGAGATGGCCGTGAGACAGCGCGGGCACCAGTTGATGATGCGCTCGGCACGATAGATCAGCTCGTCGTCGTAGAGCTTCTTGAAGATGGTCTGGACGGCACGGGACAGGCCCTCGTCCATGGTGAACCGGTCCCGGCTCCAGGCGAGGCCCTCGCCGAGGCGCTGCATCTGACTGGCGATCTGCCCGCCCGACTCGGCCTTCCACTGCCAGACGCGCTCGACGAAGGCCTCGCGGCCCAGGTCGTGGCGGGACTTGCCCTCCTTGGCGAGCTCGCGCTCGACGACGTTCTGGGTGGCGATGCCGGCGTGGTCCATACCGGGCTGCCAGAGCGTTTCGTAGCCCTGCATGCGCTTGCGCCGGGTGAGCGCGTCGATCAACGTGTGCTCGAAGGCGTGGCCCAGGTGGAGGGATCCGGTGACGTTCGGCGGGGGGATGACGACGGTGTACGCCGGCTTCTCGCTCTTGGCGTCAGCCTCGAAGTACCCGCGTTCCACCCAGCGCTCGTACAACGCCCCCTCTACCTCGGCCGGCGCGTACTGGGTCGGCAGCTCGTAGGTAGGCGTAGGCCCGCTGGAGGGGCTCTGCGGAGTGTTGTCGGTCACGGCGGGAAGTCTAGGCCTGAGCCGTCTCGGCAATCGTCCGAATTTCCCTGGGCGAACTGGCTTTCACCACTACCAGGCGCGCACTTCGCAGGTGCTCGAGATGCCCGAGGGTGGGTCTCTTGCCGATGCCTAGAGCAAGTCGCCCTGCAGCTCGGTGTACGCCCGGCGAAGGCGATCGATGGCCGGGTGGTCGGCCGGCAGGGTGAGCTCGTCCACTCCGTGGATCGCCCTGACGCCGATGCCGACGTTCGTGGCGAAGGCTGCGTCGTAGTCGGCAAGGTCGGCCAGGTGCACCGTGGCCGTGCGGGACAGGTGGAGCCGGCGCAGGAGCTCCATGGTGGTACCGAGCAGGAATTCGGCGTCCGGCCAGATGACCTGGTCATCCCTGATGAAGCCGATGTTCCAGGTGCCTCCTTCGGAAATCACTGAGCTGGCGTCGGTGAAGAGTGCGTCGTCGAACCCGGCCTGTTGGGCGGCGCGGCGATGGCGGAGCGAGCCGAAGATCCCCACGCTCTTCACCTGCGGCATGTCACGGCTGTAGGCCACCGACTGGACGCGCATCGCGGGGAGGGACAGCGAGCCGGCCGGCCTGGTGGTGACCAGCACCTGCGGGTGGGCGTCGTCGCCGACGTGGCCGAGGTCCATGGCCGGGTCGAAAACGGTGAGCCGGGCAATGCAGACACCACGCGACGGCACTGCTCTGCGGGCGAACTCCCGGACGGCTTCGAGGTCGAGGTCGACGCCGAAGACGGCCCGGCAGTCCCGCTGCAGGCGGGCGAAGTGGAGATCGAGGCCGCGGACCCGGCCGTCCTCCACGCGCATCGAGGTGAAGTGGCCGTAGTTGGTCAGCGCGAGGGTCTGGAGGTCGTCAGGGCTGATCGGCTTGCCGTTCAATTCCGCCATGGCCCAAGGATGGCATCGACTCGCGGCGCCGGACGGTCGTACTGGTCCGGGCTGCCGTTGGCTAGCGTCGACGGCGACCGATGACGAGAGAGACGAGGGCTCACATGGCCACCACCGCACCCGTGATCCGCAGCGGCACCCCCGGGTCGTTCGCCTGGGGCGTCTTTCACGAGCGGCACCCCGAGCTCGTGCGGCGGGTGCTGGCGGCGCTGCCGTACGGGCCGGTGGAGCGGGCCGGGGTGGAGCAGCTGTTGGTGGAGAGCACGGTGGGGGTGTTGGAGCCGCTGGCGGTGGGGGCGCACGATGCGGCGCAGTGGGGGGCGTGGGGGGAAGGGTTGTGGGGGCGCCCGTGGGGGGAGGCGCCGTTTCTCTGGGCGGAGAGTTACTTCTACCGGAGGTTGTTGGAGGCCACCGGGTACTTCGGGGCGGGGGTCTGGCGGGGAGTGGATCCGTTCGGGCCGTTCAAGGCGGCGGAGCTGCGCGGGGCCGGGGTCGAGGAGGAGTTGGCCGCGCTGAAGACGGTGGGCGGGCTGTCGGCAGCGGCGTTGTTGGGGTCCGCGTTGTGGGGGAACCGGGCGGACCTGAGCTTCCGGATCACCGCGGAGGCCGGCGGAGGCCGGTCGGAGGTGCTGGTGGACGAGAGTGCGGTGCTCTGGGCGGAGTTGGAGCGCCGGCGGGGTGGGCTGGTGTGCCTGGTGGCGGACAACGCCGGGCAGGAGCTGCTGCCGGACCTGGTGCTGATGGACGAGTTGCTGGCGCAGGGGCTGGCGGGTCGGGTGGTGCTGTACGTGAAGCCGCAGCCGTACTTCGTGTCGGACGCGACGATGGATGACGTGCTCGCCACCGTCGAGCGGTTGAGGAGCGCCGAGGTGGAGGCCGCGCGGGAGGTCGGGCGGCGGCTCTGGCAGGCGATGGAGCGCGGGGTCCTGGAGGTGCGGACGCATCCGTTCTTCTGTGCGCCGTTGCCGTACCGGGAAATGCCCGCCGACCTGCGGGCGGAGTTCGCCGGGGCGGCGATGACGGTGCTGAAGGGCGACCTCAACTACCGGCGCCTGGTGGGAGACCAGTGGTGGCCACCGACCACGCCGTTCGGCGAGACGGTCGACCACTTCCCGTCGTCGGTGGCGGCGCTGCGGACGTTGAAGTCCGATGTCGTCGTGGGCCTCGACGAGCGCAGCGTCGCGCGGTTGGACGGGTCGGGCGAGCCGTGGCGGACGAGTGGGCGCCACGCCGTGGTTCAGGTCAACCTCCGGGCTTAGGTGGATCGGTGCGCCCAGCTCGGAGGGCTGCGCGGGCGCGGGCGGCGCCCGCCGGGGTGGCGGCCGCGCCCAGGCCGACGGCGACGGGTGGTCGGGCGAGGCCGGTGCAGGCGCGGCAGGTGCCGGGACGGGGCACGGGGTCGTGACAGCTGGCGCACTCCGTGAGGCGTGGTGGTGGCGGTGGGGCGACGGTGGGTGGCGGCAGCTTGCGTTCCAGGCGGTTGCGGAGGATCCCCACCGGGGAGTGCAGCACCTCGGGCAGGTCGAGCAGTATGGCGCGGGCCAGTTCGGCCGCCGTGCTGCCGCGTTCCAGCCAGCGGGCGACCAGGGGCGCCAGGGACAGCGCCTCGGCCTCGCCGAGGCGCAGGCGGGGTTCGGGGCGCAGCACCCGGTAGAGGGTCTGCACGGCCGTGCGGAGGTGGTTGGGGAGGGAGGGTTCTTTGTTCCCCGGTTCTTTGGGAAGGGTGACAGGCGGGCCGGGTTCCGGTTCACCGGGTTCCGGGTGGGTGGCAGCCGGTGGAGCGGCGGGCGGATCCGGTGGTGGCGGGCCCAGTTGTGGCGTGTCGAAGACGTGGGCCTCGGAGCGCAGGGTGCCGTTGGGGAGGCGGACGGTGTCCACGCGGTAATAGCCCGCGACGGTGAGCTCTTTGAGGGCGCGGCGGATGGTTCCGCGACCTTGGGGACTGGTGTCGGCCATCTGGCGACAGTCCTCACGGCGGCCGTCCGGGCGGGAGAGGAGGTCCACGAGGAGGCCGCGGGCGGTGAAGCTGAGGCGACGGTCCTGGAGGATCGCGTTCGGCAGTACCGTGAAGGACCGCTCGTGGGCGCTACGATGAATGTGCATGGGAGGGTTAGCTCCAGTGCCGGACCCCGGGGTGTTGCGAGCACCGCCGGGGTCATCTCTGTAATCATGACGATGCACAGAGTAACTGATTGTCTGTCAGTACTCGAAACGGTCGGCGGGGTCGACTTCCTGAGTGCACGGTGAGGTGCCGGTTCTGGGCGCCCGTGCGGCTGAACTCGCGTGTCCTCCGCATCCGGAAAGCCGTTGTCCAGCCATGGAGACCAGGACCTGGGCCGGAGTGCTGGCCGGCGCCGCTGTGCTGGCGACCGGCGCGAGCCTTGCCCCCGTTGCGGGTGCGGTGGGGGCACCGGTGGCGCCGCGCGATCCGTACACGCGAACCGAGTTGTTCTTCGGGACCGAGCGGCCCGAGGGTGGGGCCGCGGTCACCGAGCAGGAGTTCCAGGAGTTCGTGGACGCGGAGATCACTTCGCGCTTCCCCGCCGGTCTGACCATCGAGCAGGCCCGCGGACAGTACCGGGACGCGCACGGGGTGATCGAGCACGAGCGCTCGTACGTGGTCTCGTTGGTGTACCCGAGCCCGACCGGGAGGGCGGCGGGGGCCGCGATCGAGGAGATCCGGCGGTCCTACGACCAGCGGTTCGCGCAGGAGTCGGTGGGGCGGGTGGACGAGCCGGTGAAGGCGTCGTTCTCCTGAGCGGAGGGGGCGAAGCCGAGCGCCGAAGGCCCCGACCACCCCGGGGCCTTCGGCGCGGGGGGATCAGAGCCGGACCGAGTACGGGGTCGGGGCGGCGGCGGTGGCCAGGACGCGCGCGGCGGCCAGGCGGCCCGAGGCGGCGGCGGCCTCGCTGTTGGGGCGGAGCACGACCCAGTCGCCCGCGTAGTCGATCGCGTGGCGCGGGCGGGCCATGAAGCCGCGCCGCAGGCGGAGGGCCGGCGGGGTGCAGGCGGGCAGGCCGTGCGGGTGGCGGAAGACGTGGGTGGCGAGGACCGAGGCGCTGAGGCCCGGGAAGTGGGGGGCCGCCGCGGCCACGGCGGTGGTGGCGATCTCGTCGTCCGACGCGGTGAGCAGCCCGGGCGTCACGGACGGCGCGAGGAAGAGGCTCACCAGCCCGCGACCGGCCGGCGCACGGTTCGGGGCGCGCAGGTGGTCGAGGATCGCGCCGGACAGCACCCGGTTCTCGCGCGCGGGGAACAGCAGCCCGTAGGACGGCGCGTGCGGCGTGGGCGAGGGGAGCGCGCGCTCCAGCAGGCAGACCGCCTTGAGCATCGGGGCGTAGGTCGAGGACTCCAGGAACGGCCGCTCGCCGACCGGGAGGTCCGGACGCAGCGCGAGCGCCTGCGGCGCGGGGAGGGCGAGGACGGCCTGACGGGCGGTCAGCACGGTCCCGTCCAGGAAGTCCAGCCGCACCAGCCCCGCGTCCATGGTGGCCGAGCCCAGCGGCGCGGAGAGCGTGACGGACAGCCGGGCCGCGAGGGCACGGGTGAGGCTGTCCATGCCGTCGCGGTAGGTGAGCCAGCGGCTGCCGGTCCCGTGGGCGGCGAGCACCGCGGCCAACGGACCCATCGCGGACCGCGAGGTGTCCCAGCCGAAGAAGCAGGCGGCGAGCGGCTGGAGCAGGGCGTCGTGCAGGTCGGGGTGGAAGTCGGCCGCCGCGTGACGGATGCTCAGGTCGGCGAACCGGGTGGCGTCCGGACGGGCCAGGGACGGTGAACCGAGCGTCGCCGCGAAGCGCAGCCAGTCGGCGCGCCCGCGCAGGGACATGCCCGCACCCGTGAGCAGGCCGCGCGGGTGGCCGAGGTACGGGTGGGCGCTGCCGCCGCGCCACAGGGCCAGCGAGTGGGTGACGGGGAGGACGTCGGCACGGCCGAGGTCGGTGGCGCGGATCAGTTCCCAGGTGGCCGGGTAACCGCGGGACGCGATGGTCTCCGCGCCCTCGTCGATCCGGAAGCCGTCGCGCAGGCTGCTGGCCGTGCGGCCGCCGACCCGGTCGGCGGCCTCGAAGACGGCGACGGATCGCCCGGCGGCGGTGAGGTGGTGGGCGGTGGAGAGGCCGGCCAGGCCGGCGCCGATGACCGCGACGTCGAGATCGGGCAGGGGCATGGGGGTCACCCTTCGAGGGCTGGGGAGTGGGAGCTGGAGGGGTGGGCGCTGAGGGGGAGCGGGCTGGAGGGCGGCGCGTGCCCGCCCCCCACCGGCCCCCTCACGTCCACCGCCCCGTCCCGGTCGCCACCGCGCCCGAGAGGTGGCGGGCGCGGAGCTCGTGGCGGCGGACCTTGCCCGTGCCGGTCCTGGGCAGGTCGTCCCAGCCCAGCAGCAGCGGCGCGGCCAGCGGCGGCAGGTCCGCGACCGCGGCGGACCAGCGCGCCGGATCCATCTCCCCGTCGCCCGTGACCAGCACCGGGAGCGGGAGCCCGCCCGGCCCGCCGTCCAGGAGCACCGCCTCCTGCACCTCAGGCAGCCGGTCGTGCAGCACGTCCTCCAGCTCCACGCAGCTCAGCCCGGGGACGGTGTCCACCTCGCGGTCCAGCAGCAGCACCCGGCCGCCCTTGGTCCGCACCCCCACGTCACCGGTGTTGAACCAGCCGTCGGTCAACTTCCCCTCCCAGCGCTGCTGCTCCCCCAGGTAGCCGACGCACAGCGCCGGCGTCCGGGTCAGCAGCACCCCGCGCTCGCCCCGCCGCACCGGCGCACCGGTGGCCGGGTCCACCACCCGCAGCCTGGTCCGGAACGGGACCGGGCGGCCCAGGTCCCGTGTCGTCGGGTGCCGTTCGGCGTGCTGGTCGAGCGCCCGCCGGGTCAGGAAGCGGAACGTCAGCGGCCCGGTCTCGGTCTGCCCCCACCCCTGCATCCAGACCGGGCGACGCCGCGCGGAGGCGGCCAGGAACGCGCGGACGGTCGGCGGGTGCACCGCGTCGAAGGTGCTGACGAAGAGCCGGGCATCGGCGAACGGCGACTGCGGGCCCGCCGCCAGCGCCTGCCACCGCGCGTACGTCGCCGGCAGCGCCTCCACCACGGTCGGCGGATGCGCGCGCAGCAGCCCGGGGTCCTCGTCCGGCAGCAGCAGCACCGCCCGGGGCCGGGCCCAGAGCGCGGAGATGGTCCAGGAGACCGCCCGCCCGTGCGCGAACGAGAACTGCGCCGCCGCGGTGTCGTCGCTGCGGATCGACACGGCGGGCCACCGGTGCGCCTCGAACGCAGTGAGCTTGCGGACCAGGCTCGCGGTGGTGTGCACCACCAGCTTGGGCAGGCCGGTGGTGCCGGAGGTGTGGTTGATCACCAGCGGCTCGTCGTCCCCGCGCGGGTGCACCGGCGGGACCGCCCGCGCGCCGCGCAGGGTGGCCGCGTCGATCGCGCCGGGCGCGGGCCCGTCGAGGCAGACGGTGCGCAGCCCCTTCGTCACCCCGCCCAGCGCCAGCGTGTACCGGTCCGAGAGGAGCACCTTCGGCTGCACCCGGGCCAGCAGCGCGGCCAGGGCGTCCGGCGCCAGGTGGTCGGAGAGCAGCACGGGGAGGGCGCCGATCCGGGCGGCCGCCGCGGCGAGCAGCACGTAGTCCCAGTGGTTGCGCTTGTGCACCGCGACCCGGTCCCCGTACCGCACCTTCGCGGCCACCAGGACGGCGGACAACTCGGCCACCATCCGGGCCAGTTCGGGAACGGTCCAGCGCTCCCCCGCCTCCACCGCCACCTCCAGCGGCCGGTTGGCGTGCAGCACGGTCGGCGAGCCGCGCTCGGCCAGGGTCTCGAAGAGCGGGCCGAGGTCCAGCGGTCGGGGTCGCAACAGGTTCACACCGCACCGCCGTTCAGCAGGCAGGCGGCCACCAGCAGGGCGCAGCAGACCCGGTGGGTGTGGATGCCCAGCCGGCGCGCCCGCAGGATCTCGCCCGAGCCCGCCACCAGCCCCAGGGTGAACTGCGCCGCGCGCAGCGCGATCACCGGCGCCAGCAGCGCGGGCAGCCAGCACGGCGCGGCGCCGACCGCCGCCGGGACGGTCAGCAGCCCGGCCTCCAGCAGCGAGAGGCCGGCGATGAACGCGGCGTTCCCGGCGGGCGGCGCCAGCACCGCCACCGTGCGCCGGCCGACCGCGCGGTCGCCCGCGATGTCGTTGATGTTGGAGTAGACGCCGAACAGCAGCGGCCCCAGGCCGAACACCAGGCCCGCCGCCAGGGCGAAGCCGGTCAGCCGGCCCGTGAGCAGACCGTACGGCGCGAGCACGAACACCCAGCCGTAGCCGGCCAGCAGGAACTCCTGCCAGCCCCGGTAGCTCAGGCGCAGCCACCAGGAGTACTGGAAGCCGGCGAAGCCGCAGGCCAGCGTGGCCGCCACCGCCCACCACGGCCGGTGCGGGGCCAGCAGCAGCGCGGCACCCCAGCAGGCGACCTGCACGGCGATCGCCGACCAGGCGAACCGGACCGCCTGGCGCTCGCCGATCGCCCCGGTGAGCAGCGGCTTGCGCGCCATCCGGCGGGCGGGCGCGTCCGGGCCGTAGTTGGCGGCGTCGCTGCCGTCGCGGTGGCCGGTGATGTCGTCGAAGGCGCACAGGCCCGCGAACATCGCCACGCCGCCGAGGAGGAAGAGGAGCAGGACGGCCGCACCGGCCGCCCCCACCCCGTCGGCCGGCAGCACCATGGCGAGGAGCAGCGGGGTGGCCAGGTAGTAGTCGTAGATGTCGAGCTTGGCCAGGCGGGCGTAGACCCGCCAGGAGACGGCGGGCTCGGGCCAGTACCGCCGGATCGGCGCGAGACTGTCCAGCACGGTGGGGGTTCCTCTCTGCGGAGTGGGGGCGGGGGACGGGCGGCGGGGGAAGGACGGGGGGCGGCAGGGCCGCGCCGCTGCCGTCACTCCCGCCGGGCCTGCACCGAGTACCAGACCGGCGAACACACCGCGAACCCCGGGTGCTCCAGCAGGTCCGCCACCTCGGTCAGTTGACGGTCCGTCAGACCGGCTGCCAGCAACGGCTCGCGCAGCGTCCGCAGATGGCTCGCCTGCAGCGCCAGCCCGGGGTGCCCGGCCCGCCAGAGCGCCACCCGCGGCTGCGGGTCCACCTCGGTGAACCCCGCCGCCGCCAGCTCGCCCGCCACCTCGCGGCCCCAGACCGTCCGGGCCCCGGCCGCCCCGAGGACCTCGGCCTTCGCGGCCAGGTAGCGCTCGTAGAGCCGGGCGGCGTCGGCCGACGGCGCCAGCAGCACCGGCCCGTACGAGACGTCGAACTCGTCGATCTGCAGCCACCCGCCCGGCCGCAGCGCCCCGTGCAACCGGTCCAGCACCTCGCGCCGGTTGGGCACGTGCTGCAGCACCAGCCGCGCGTGCACCAGGTCGAACGGCCCCGGCGGCACCGGGTCCCGCCCGATGTCGTGGCGCAGCACCCGGACCTCCTCGCCGGCCCGCCGCCGCAAGGCGTCCACCGCGGTGTCCAACTCGGTGGCCAGCACCTCACCGCCGGGCGCGACCCGCCCGGCCAGCCAGCGCGCCAGCGTCCCGTCCCCCGCGCCGATCTCCAGACAGCGCCACCCGCGGCCGACCCCGGTGGCGGCCAGCCGCTGGAGGGTGAAAAGGTCGTACGTCTCGCTCAGCGCCCGCAGTTGGGCCTCGGCGAGCTCGGCCGCACCGGCGAAGGCGTACCGGGCGGACCCCGCACCCCCACCGCCGGCCCCGGCCGCCACCACAGTCGCGGACAATGTTCCTCCGGTCACGAACAGCTCCCCACAAACCGACGGGGAGCCGCCGAAGACTCGACGACTCCCCGCACCGACTACCGACGGATCAGCTGAAGTTCAGGTCGTAGACGCCGGCGGCGCGCGGCGTGAAGGCGGCCTGGCCGGTGATCCCCTCGTAGCTGCCGGTGCCGCCGTTGACCACACCGTTGAACGTGTCGCCGCCCGCAGCACCGGTGTTGCTGATCGGCAGCTCGGAGCTGAAGGAGATCTGGTCACCGCTGGTGAACTTGATCAGGCCGGTGCAGAAGACGCTGTCGGCGGCGGCCGCAATGGCGTCCTTGTCGCACAGGTCGTAGGCGGTGCCCACCACGTTGCCGCTGGTGTCCTTGACCCGGGCGGTGCCACCGAAGGACGCGCCGACCGACTGCGCCGCATTGGCCTCGCTGTTGCTGCCGGAGAAGTCGAGGGTCAGCGACGGGACCGGAGCCGCGCGGTGCGCGGTGTGGTTGCTGGCCAGCGCCGACGGGATGCTGAGCGCACCGACGGTGCCCACGACCAGACCAGCGACCGCGAGGGCGACGGAACGCTTGACCGTGACAACTCGTTGCATGGGTCCTCCTAGGACATGTCGGGCGGGCTGCCCGAACTCGGCGCTAGTTGATCACAGTCGGACATCGGGTCGTCACGCTCCGTGTCCTGGGCGGGTCGCCCGACGGACCCCGCCGCCCGCCCATGCGCCGCAAGGGATCTTGGTCCGTCCGGCGGCCCGCTCCCGCCCGTTAGGACGGGTACGCACGTCACTCGGATGGCACGGCCACTTCACCCGTACGGCGGGCCCGGCTCCCACCCGCACCAGCGGGGCGAACCGGGCCCGAGGACAGACAAGTCCGACGAACGCCACTGTCAAAAGTCGGTACGCCGACCTCAGTTGACGACCGGCTCAGTCACCGGCGAAGGCGCACACCGCGTCCGCGACCGCCTCGACCTGACCGTCGGTCAGGTGCGGGTACACCGGAACGGACAGCGCCCGTTCGGCCGCACGGTCGGCGGCCGGCCAGGCGTCGCCCGGGCGGGCGAAGGGCGCGAAGGCCTGCTGCCGGGGCAGCGCCTGCGGGTAGTAGGCGTGCGAGGCCACGCCCCGCGCCGCCAGGTGGTCGGCCAGCGCGGCCCGCCGCTCGGCCAGCAGCGTGTAGACGTAGAAGCACCGCCCGTCCCGCCCGGGCGGGGCGGGCGGCGGCGCCAGGATCCCGCGCTCGGCCAGCGGCGCGAACCGCTCGGTGTAGTACGCGGCGATCTCGGCCCGCCGCGCGAGGCGCCCGGGCAGGCCCGGCAGGCGGTGGCGCTGGAAGGCCGCCTGCAGCTCGTCGAACCGGCTGTTCCAGCCGACCCGGTGGTGCCGGAACCTGGTCCGCCCGTCCTGCCCGTGGTTGCGCAGCATCCGCACCACCCGGCCCAGTTCGGCGCTGCGGGTGACCACCGCCCCGCCCTCCCCCGGCATCCCGAAGGTCTTCACCTGGACGAAGGAGTAGACCCCCGCCTCCCCCCACAGCCCGGCCGGCCGCCCGGCCAGCACGCCGCCCTGGGCCACCGCGGAGTCCTCGACCAGCCGCAGCCCGCGCCGCTCGGCCAGCGCCGCGAAGGCCGGCAGGTCGGCCATCACGGAGAACATGTGGGCCGGCATCAGCGCCTTGGTCCGCTCGGTGATCCGCCGCTCGGCCTCGGCCGGGTCCAGCACCATGGTCCACGGGTCCACGTCGGCGAAGACCGGCCGCGCGCCGACCGCGAGCACGCTGGAGGCCAGCGGCGCGCAGCCGAAGGCGGGCACCACCACCTCGTCCCCCGGGCCGATCTCCAGCGCGGCCAGCACCAGGGTGAGCGCCGAGGTGCCGCTGGAGCAGGCGACCACGTCCGCCGCGCCCAACTGCTCGGCCAGCTCCCGCTCCAACGCGGCGGTCTGCTCCCCCAGGATGAACCGCTGACCCGGCGCGGTGCCGGTCTCCCGGAGCAGCCGCAGCAGCACCTCGCGGTCGCCCTCGAAGAGGTCCGGCGGGAAGAACGGGATGGCGAGGTCCGTGGTGGTCATCCGTAGAAGCTCCTGATCAGCTCGCAGACCTGGTCCAGCTGGTCCAGGCCCAGCTCGGGGAAGAGCGGCAGCGCCAGGGTGTGCGCGCAGGCCGCCTCGGCCACCGGGAAGTCCCCGGGGCGGTGGCCCAGTTCGGTGAAGCAGGGCTGCAGCGGCAGCGGCGACGGGTAGTAGACCTCGGTCTCCACCCCGTGCCGGGCCAGGTGCGCGGCCAGCTCGTCGCGCCGCTCCACCTCGATCAGGTAGACGTAGAAGACCTGGCCCTCGATGCCGCCCACCGCCGGGCGCCGCAACACCCCGCGCTGTCCGGCCAGCCGCTCGTCGTAGGCGGCGGCGAGCTCGGCCCGGCGGGCGATGTCGGCGTCCAGCCTGGTCAGCTTGGCCAGCAGCACGGCGGCCTGCAGGTCGTCCATCTTGCTGTTGCAGCCGGGCAGCGAGGTGGTGGTGTTGATCGCCGGGAAGTCCCCGATGGTGCGGCCGTACCGGCCGTGGTGGCGCAGCGCGTCGACGGTGCGGGCGATCCCCTCGTCGTCGGTGAGCACCGCGCCGGCGTCGCCGATGGCGCCCAGCGTCTTGGTGGGGAAGAAGGAGAGCACGCCGCCCGCGCCGAACAGGCCCGCGTGCCGGCCGCCCCGGCGCATGCCGATCGCCTCGGCGCTGTCCTCCACCAGCGTCAGCCCGTGCCGCTCGGCCACCGCGGTGAGCGCCGGCAGGTCGGCCGGGCGGTGGAAGAGGTGCACCGGCATCAGGAACCTGGTCCGGTCGCCGACCACCGCCGCCACCGCCGCCGGGTCCAGCCCGTAGCCGACCGGGTCGATGTCGGCGAAGACCGGGGTCCCGCCGGCCAGCACCACCGAGCTGGCGCTGGCGAAGAAGCTGAACGCGGGGACCACCACCTCGTCCCCCGGCTGCAGGCCGGCGGCCCGCAGCAGCAGCACCAGCGCGTCGGTGCCGCTGTTCACCCCGATCACGTGCCGGGCACCGGTGTAGTCGGCCAGCGCCTGCTCCAGCCGCTCGACCTGGCGGCCGTGCGAGAACTTGCCGTCGTCCAGCACCTCGCGGGCGTGCCGCTCGATCAGCGGCCAGAGCTCCTCGAAGGCGCGGGCCTGGCTGAAGAAGGGCACCGGACGGTACCCGGTCTGCTGCGGCACGGTCTCGCTCGGACTCGGCACGGCTCCCCCTGTCAGGGCGTTCGGGATCTCGGGGGGACCGAGGGTATGTCAACTCTTCGTCCCCATACCGTCAAAAGAGTGCTCATCGCGGGTAAACCACTCTTTCGTGAAGAAACGCCCCAAACCGAATTGACTTGGCGTCCGGAAGATCGGCACGCTGAAGCCGACCCCGGACCCGAACTCCGCACCGGCGCCTGCCCGGCAGCGGGCACCGTCCGAGGACCCCGGCACGGCCCCACCCCCGTCGACAACCCCGTCAAGGACCCCCAGCAAGGGAGGCACCGCGATGCTCCGCACGCTCATCGTCGGCCTCGGCCGCGCGGGCGCCGGACTGCACCTGCCCGTGCTGCTGAGGCTGCGCCGCACGGCTCCCGGCCCGTTCTCCGCCGCCCCGGTGCTCGCGGTGGACCCGGCCGTCGGCGGGCCGCCCGCCGGGACCGCGCCGGAGCTGGAGCTGCTCCCCTCGCTCGCCGCCGCCCGCACCCGGCTGGACCCGGCCCGGACCGTGGTGCACGTCTGCACCCCGCCGCGCGGGCGCGCCCGACTGGTCGCCGAGCTGGCCGGCCTGGGCTTCGACCGGCTGATCCTGGAGAAGCCGCTGGCCTCCGACCCGGCCGACCTGGCCGAGCTCGCCGCACTGGTCCAGCACCACCGCCTGCAGGTCGCCGTGGTGGCCCCCTGGCTGGCCAGCACCCTCACCGACCGGCTGACCGCCCTGGTGCTCGGCGGATCGCTCGGCGACCTGCACCGGATCGCGGTCCGCCAGCACAAGCCGCGGTTCCGCCGGTCGCTGACCACCGACGGCCACCCCACCGCCTTCGACGTCGAACTGCCGCACTCGCTCGGCGTGGTGCTCCAGCTGGCCGGCGACGCGGAGGTCACCGCCGCCTCCTGCCACGACCTGCGGGTGGCCGGCCGGCTGCACCCCGCGCTCGGCGGCGCCCGCCTGCGGCTGGCCCACCACAGCGGGGTGCGCTCCGAGTTGGTCTCCGACCTGACCAGCCCGGTGCGCGAGCGCCGGATCACGCTGCGCTTCGCCCGCGGCACCGCGATCGGCCACTACCCGGGCAGCGCCGACGACGAGTACGCCCAACTGCGCGTCAGCGCCCGCCGGTCGGACCGGCGCGAGGTCTTCGCCGACGACTCGCTCGGCAGCTACCTGCACCGCAGCTACGTCCGCTTCCTGGCCGGCCCGCTGCCGCCGGAGCGGGAGTTCGAGCCCCAGCTGCGGGCGGTGCGCCTGCTGGGCGCAGCCAAGTCCTTGAGCGGAGCCACGGCCGACACCAGCGAACGGGAGCTCACCTGTGTCCACTGACCTGCACCCCGGCAGCACCACCGCCCACTCCCCGCCCGGGCGGGTGATGCGGCGGATCGGCTACTGCGGGATCACCGACGAGGCCGCCGCCGAACTCGCCGGGCAGCTCACCGCCGCCCGTGAACTCGGCTGGCAGGCGATCGAGTTGCGCACCGTCGACGGCCAGCCGCTGGACCTGCTCAGCCGCCCCGCGTTCGCCCGCGCCGCCGCCCGGATCGCGGACGCCGGCCTGGCGGTCCCGGTGATCGCCTCCCGGATCGGCGGCTGGGCCCGCCCGATCAGCTGCGACCTGGACCAGGAACTGGTCGAGCTCACCGTGCTCGCCGACCGCTGCGCCGCCCTCGGCAGCCGCTACCTGCGGATCATGTCCTACCCCAACGACGCGCTGCCCGACCAGGAGTGGGAACGCGAGGTGCTGCGCCGGATCCGGGTGCTGGCCCGCCGCGCGGCCGACCTGGGCGTGGTGCTGCTGCACGAGAACTGCTCCGGCTGGGCCGGCGGGAACGGCGAGCGGGCGCTGCGGCTGCTGGACGCGGCCGGCCCCGAGCACTTCGGCCTGCTCTTCGACACCGGCAACGGCGCGGCCCACGGCTACCGGGCGCTGGAGCTGCTGCGCACCCTGGCCCCGTACGTGCGGCACGTCCAGGTGAAGGACGCGGTGGTCCGCGACGGCCGGGTCGAGTACCGGGTGCCGGGCCGGGGCTCGGCCGAACTGGTCGACTGCCTGCGGCTGCTGCTGGACACCGGCTACCAGGGCCACCTGTCGATCGAGCCGCACCTGGCGCACCGCCCGCACGAGGGCTTCCGGGCGCCGGCCGCGGTCTGCCGCGCCGAGTTCGCCGCCTGCGGGCAGGCGCTGCGCACCCTGGCCGAGCAGGCGGTGGCCGGCGAGCCCGGCTGGCGCACCGGTCCGGCCGGCCTGGAGTGGGCGCCGTGCTGAGCCGGGCGGACCACCACCTGCTGCTCGACCTGCTGGAGCTGCCGACCGCGGGGCCGCTGGAGGATCCGGCCGGGCCGGTCGAGCTCTGGCAGGCCCAGCGGCGCTACGCCGCGGCCGCCGCCGAACTCGGCTTCGCCACCGTGCAGCACGCCGCGCCCGCCCCGCGCTGGGCCGAACTGCCGGACGTGCCGGTGCCGGTGCGCGCCGCCGCCGCGGCCGACCCGGCCTTCCTGGCCGGACAGCCCAGCCTGCTGCTGCGGTTGGGACCGGCCCGGGAGCGCGAGCGGACCGTGATGTTCAACGTGCACCTGGACACCGTCGCGGGCCGGCAGCCGGTCCGGTTCGCCGACGGGACGTACCACGGGCGCGGCGCGGTGGACGCCAAGGGGCCGGCGGTGGCGCTGCTGGCCGGCCTGCGGGCCGCGCTCGCCGCCCGCCCCGAACTGCCGTTGCACACCAGCGTGCTGATCCAGGCGGTGGCCGGCGAGGAGGGCGGGGCGCTGGGCACCCTCGGCACCCGCCCGCTGGTCGAGCAGGGCCACTACGGCCGGCTCAACGTCTTCTGCGAGCCCACCGGCAACCTCGCGCTGACCAGCAGCACCGCCGCGATGACCGCCCGGGTCCGGGTGGTGGGCCAGGACGCGGTGGACGACCAACCGGGGGCCGGCCACAACGCCACCGTGCTGCTCGGCTTCCTGGCCCAGCACCTGGCCGCCACCGTGCAGCCGGGCGACGGGCGGATCTGCGTCGCCGGCCTGCACACCGGCCACCTGCACAACCGGGTCTACGGCCAGGGCGAGTTGCTGCTCAACCTCGCCTACCCCGACCGCGCCACCGCGCAACGGCTGGAGCGGGCGGTCACCGAGGCGCTGGTCGACGGGCTGCGCGCCTTCGCCGACCGGTTCGCCGCCAACCCGCTGCTGGCCCGCACCGCGGTGGACGCCCGCCGGATCACCCGGCTGGACTGGCTCAAGCGCGGCCTGCCCGCGCTGGAACCGCAGGTCGGCGAGGCCTGGCTCGGGCGGCTGCTGGCCGCCGCCGGACTGCAGCTGTGGCCGATCGACCGGCCGGGCTTCACCTGCGACGCGATCTGGCTGGCCCAGCGGCCCGGCACCGGCACCGTGGTGCTCGGCCCCGGCACGCTGGCCGGCAACCACGCCCACGCCGACGGCGAGTACGTGCGGGCCGCCGAACTCGCCGCCTTCGCCGAGTCGATCAGCACGCTGCTGCTGGCCTTCGACCGGCCGCCCACCCTCCCGACCGTCCCGCACCCCCAGGAGCCGCACCCCGTATGCCCCTGACCGCCACCCTCGAAGGCGACGGCGCCCGCCTGGGCGCCGCCACCGCCGCCCGCCCCGGCCTGCTGGTCCGCTACCCCGAACTGCTGCGCTTCACCGCCGAGGTGTTCGCCGCCCGCGGCCTGACCGCCGCCCGGGCCCGCACCGCCGCCGAGGCGCTCTGCTACGGGGACCTGACCGGCCTGACCTCGCACGGCCTGGCCAACCTGACCCGGCTCTACCTGCCGCTGCTGGACGACGGCCGGGCCGACCCGGCCGCCGAACCGCAGGACCTGGCCGACCTCGGCGCCGCCGTGCTGCGCGACGACCGCCGGGCGCTGGGCCTGTGGGCCGCGCCCGCCGCGATGGACCTGGCCGTGGAGCGGGCGGCCGCGCACGGGATCGGCCTGGTCTCGGTGCGCGGCGCCACCCACCTGGGCTGCGCCGGCTTCCACACCCTGCGGGCCGCGCGGCGCGGCATGATCGGGCTGCTCGCCGCCAACTGCGGCCGGCAGCGGATCGCCCGCCCGCCGGGCGGCCGTCCGGCACTGCTCGGCACCAACCCGCTGAGCGTGGCCGCCCCGGCCGGCGACCGGCTGCACCCCTTCGTCCTGGACATGAGCACCACCGCGGTGCCGACCGGCCGGATCCGCGCGGCGGCCCGGGCCGGCCAGGCGGTCCCGGAGGGCTGGCTGGCCGGGGAGGACGGCGCGCCGGTGACCGATCCGGCCGCCTTCGACCGCGGCGAGGCGCACCTGCTCTGGCTGGGCGGCCGGCCGGAGACCGGGGCCTACAAGGGCTACGGCCTGGGCCTGGTGGTCGAGGTGCTGGGCGCGCTGCTATCCGGCGCGGGCCTGGGCCCGGCCGCGGAGGCGCTGGCGGGGGACGGCGGTCCGACCGGCCGGGACGACGACATCGGCTACCTGGCGCTGGCGATCGCCCCGGGCGCGCTCCGCTCCGGGGCCGACTTCGCCCGCGAGGCGGCGGGCCTGTTCGCCACCCTGCTGGACTGCCCGCCGGTGGACCCGGCCGCGCCGGTCGGCTACCCGGGCCACCCGGAGGGCGAGCTGGCGGCCCGTCAGCAGATCGGCGGGGTGCACCTGTCCCCGGCCCGGTTCCAGGAGCTGACCGAGCTGGCCGCGGCCACCGGCCTGACCGCGCCCCGGCCGATCGGCGGTGCGGCATGAGGCGCGCGCCCCGCCGGGTGGCGGTGATCGGCCTGGGGGTGATCTCCCGGTTCTACCTGGCCGCGATCGAGGCCGACCCCGGCTTCGAGCTGGCCGCCGTCTGCGACCTCGACGAGGCGGCGCTGGCCACGGCCCCGGCGGTGCCCGGCCACCGCGACCACCGCGCGCTGCTGGCCGCCGTCCCCGGGCTCGACGCCGCGATCGTCACCGCCCCGAACGACGCGCACTACGAGCTCTGCCGGGACCTGCTGGCGGCCGGGGTGCCGGTCTGCGTGGAGAAGCCGCTGGCCACCGAGCCGACCGACGCCCGGCGGCTGGCCGCGCTGGCGGCCGGGCGGTCCACCGTGCTGTTCACCGCCTTCCACCGCCGCTACAACCAGCCGCTGCTGGACCTGCTGGCCCGGCTGGACCAGCCGGTGCGGCAGCTGACGGTGCGCTACTTCGAGCGGATCGAGGAGCACATCGGCCGGGACCGCTGGTACCTGGACCCGGTCCGGTGCGGCGGCGGCTGCGTGGCGGACAACGGGCCGAACGCCTTCGACCTGGTGCGCCTGGTGCTGGGGGCGGAGCCGGCCGTGGTCCGTGCCACCGTGGACCGCGACCGGACCGGGCTGGACCGGCAGGCGGTGGTCGAGCTGGCCACCGACGAGGCCCGGCCGCGCCGGGCCCGGGTGGAGCTGGACTGGTCCTACCCGGGCGAGCTGAAGGACGTGACGGTCACGCTGGCCGACGGCACCGTGCACCGGGCCGACCTGCTGGCCGGGCACCCCGGGTTCAAGGAGTCGCTCTGGCACGAGTACCGGGGCGTCCTGGCCGACTTCGGCGCCGCGCTGGACCACCCGCGCCGGCACCGCGACGGCGGCCCGGCCGCCCTGGAGCTGGTGCACGCCGCCTACCGGCTGGCCGGCGAGCAGGCCACCCACATCGCCATCCGCATCCCCGAGGAGGTCCGATGACCGAGCTCTCGCACCAGGTCGGCGCGCGCGAGGACGGTGCCAAGCGGGCGGTGGCCGGCGAGCTGGTCAAGGTGCTGGTGCACCGGCGGGAGGACCGCGGCATGACGGTCGAACCGTACGCCAGCCGCTGCGTGCGGGCCGGCGAGCTGCACGAACTGGTCAGCACCGACCTGTCCGAGGCGCAGCCCGGCACCCGGGTGGACCGGGTGGGCTTCCTGGGCTTCACCGAGATCTCCCGGGCCGGGGTGATCGACCGGGGCGACACGGTCTGGATCGGCGGCCGCCCGGTGGGCACGGTGCTGGGCTTCGACGCCTGCCACTTCCCCAACCACTACAACATCCTGATCAGCACCGGTGAGCCGGTGACCGGGGAGGAGTTGGGCCTCGCCCCCGAGGCCGAGGTGCGGTTCACCCAGCGCTGACGGCGCCGGGGAAGAATTCAGCGGAGCCGACGACCCATCAGCTCCGCTGAGGGGGCAGCCGACTCGGGGGGACTAGTCGGCTGCCCCGGCGGAGTTCCCCAACCCAGCGCCGCATCAGGGGGAAGCACGCGGCGCCCGGTCCCACAGCGGGGAGACTCCGGACTCGTGCACCGGGGATTCCTGCCAGCTCCTCGGTACGTCAACCATCCTGCCGCCGGGGCCGCGACGGATCATCCGCACAACGACCCGAGTCGCGGGGACCTTCGTCCTGTCGAGTGAACGCGTCCCTCACCTCATTGCGCCGAACGGTGGATAAGCTGCGCTCTGGACCCGGGTGGGGCGGACGGCGAAGGCGGCGATGGGGATGGCACAGGCAAGGAAAATCGGCATGTACCTCCTGCTGATCTTCGTGGTGTACACGATCATCCACTCCCCCGCCCGCGCGGCGGAGCTGGTCCAGTCGGGTTTCGTCGGCATCTCGGAGGCGGCCAAGTCGGTCGGGGAATTCATGACCGGCCTGGTCAAATAGCGGGCACCCCGACCACCCGGCCCGGGCGCCGGGTTACCGTGTCGGGGTTTTCCACCCTCGCCCCGCCAAGGAGCCTCCCGTGATCCGCCACCTGGTCCTGTTCAAGCTCAACGAAGGCATCGCCAAGGACGACGAGCGCGCGCTCGCCGCCGCCAAGGGCTTCGACGGGCTCGACCAGCAGATCCCCGAGCTGCTCGAGTGGCAGACCGGCTGGAACGTGAGCCCGCGCGACGTCGCCTACGACTTCGCGATCAACAGCCTGTTCGCCGACCAGGCGGGCCTGGCGACCTACGCCACCCATCCGGCGCACGTGGTCGTCGCCCAGCAGTGGCGCGAGATCGCCACCCTGGTGGTCGCCGACTTCGAGGTCTGACCGACCCGCGCGACCGGCCCCGACGGTCGGTCGCACACTGACGACCCTGCGGCCCCCCGCCGTCCGACGCCTCCCCGTGCGGCGTCCGGGCACCCGGGGGGCCGCTGCACGTCCACCCCGCACCGGTCAACGGTCCGTCAACACGCCTCCGGGCGGTGCTTGAACGGACCACGCCCGGCTTGTGATGCTATGACCGATTTTGCCGGGCAGGACAGGGTGGTGACCGAAGAGGGGGTGGCGCGTCCGTGCGGATCCAGGACGACCCGCGGGCGGGCACGGACAACGGTGCGGCGGCACGACCCGCCGCACCCCGCGAACCGGTGGAGCCGCCGCACGACCCGGTGGCGCCGCCCCGGGAGCCGGTGGACCCCGCCCACCCGCCCGCAGCGCCGGAGCGGGCCGAGCCGACCGGCGACGGCGGCGGCCCGATCGACGTGCGCACCCTGACCCGGGTGCTCTTCGAGCGGCTGGCCGAGCTGCCGCCGCACGCCCCCGAGCGGGAGCAGGTGCGGGCCGCGCTGATCGAGGTCAACATCCCGCTGGTGCGCTACGCCGCCACCCGGTTCCGCAGCCGCAACGAGCCGATGGAGGACGTGGTCCAGGTCGGCACCATCGGCCTGATCAACGCGATCGACCGGTTCGACCCCGGCCGCGGGGTGCAGTTCCCCACCTACGCGCTGCCGACCATCCTGGGGGAGATCAAACGTTACTTCCGGGACAACGTGCGCACCATGCACGTGCCGCGCCGGCTCCAGGAGCTCTGGGTCCAGGTCAGCGGGGCCATGGAGGAGTTGACCGTCACCCACGGACGCACCCCCAAGGTGCCGGAGATCGCGGCCAACCTGCGCATCCCGGAGGAGGACGTGCGGGCCTGCCTGGACGCCGGGCGGGCCTACAACGCCGCCTCGCTGGAGGCCGCCCAGGAGCACGAGGGCGGGCTGGCCCTGCTGGACCGCCTCGGCTACGAGGACTCGGCCCTGACCGACGTGGAGCACCGCGACATGGTGCGCCACCTGCTGGTCCAGCTGCCCGAAAGGGAACGCCGGATCGTGATGCTGCGCTTCTTCGCCAACCTGACGCAGTCGCAGATTTCGCACGAGCTCGGCATGTCGCAGATGCACGTCTCGCGACTGTTGTCCAGGATCTTGACCAGGTTGCGAACCGGGAATTCCTGGGACGAGTGAGCACAGACGGGGCATAGCTGCGCGTTACCGCCATGTGACATCTTGCGACGTTCGGGTTTGCGGCCGACGCTGTGCCGGTAATCAAGCGTTTGGGGGACGCCGATCATTCGGCGCGTACCGGGGAACCGCCGAGCGGAGGCTCCCGTTGAACCTGTCACGAGGGGGTGGGTGCATGTCCGCAGAGCTGGACGGCGCGAAGATCCACGGCGGCACGGCGGTGGCGGAGCAGGAGCCCCGACCGGCCGGCGGCCCGCAGCCGGCGCAGGCCCAGCCGACGCCCCCTCAGCCGACGTCCGTTCAGTCGCCCGCCCCCACCGCGACCCTGGACACCCGCACCCTCTCCCGCTCGCTCTTCCGCCGCCTCGCCACGGTGGAGCCGGGCAGCGCCGAGCACAGCTACGTGCGCGACACCCTGATCGAGCTCAACCTGCCGCTGGTGCGCTACGCCTCGGCCCGGTTCCGCAGCCGCAACGAGCCGATGGAGGACATCGTCCAGGTCGGCACCATCGGCCTGATCAAGGCGATCGACCGGTTCGACCCGGACCGCGGGGTGGAGTTCCCCACCTTCGCGATGCCCACCGTGGTCGGCGAGATCAAGCGCTTCTTCCGGGACACCAGCTGGTCGGTCCGGGTCCCGCGGCGGCTGCAGGAGCTGCGGCTGGCCCTGACCAAGGCCGGCGAGGAGCTCTCCCAGCGGCTGGACCGCTCCCCCACCGTGGCCGAGCTGGCCGAGTGCCTCGGCGTCAGCCAGGAGGACGTGGTGGAGGGCCTGGCGGTGGGCAACGCCTACACCGCCAGCTCGCTGGACTCGACGCCCGGCGAGGAGGACGGCGACGGCCCGCTGGCCGAGCGGCTGGGCTACGAGGACCTGGCGCTGGAGGGCGTGGAGTACCGCGAGTCGCTCAAGCCGCTGCTGGCCAAGCTGCCGGCCCGGGAGCGGCGGATCATCATGCTGCGGTTCTTCGGCAACCTGACCCAGTCCCAGATCGGCGAGGAGATCGGCATCTCCCAGATGCACGTCTCCCGGCTGCTCACCAAGACCCTCACCCAGCTGCGCGAGGGCCTGACCAGCGAGTCCTGACGGTCCGTACCGGCGGGCGGCGGCCGGCGGGTGCGACCCGCCGGCCGGCCCGGGGCCCGCTCAGTCGTCGCCGAGCAGGTTCGCGCGCAGCCCGTCCAGCACGGCGTCGTCCAGCCCCAGGCCCGCGCGCCAGAACTCCTCGAAGCTCGGCCAGCCGGCCGCCACCTCCGCGAAGGCGGCCTCCAGGTAGGCGGCGTCGGCCCGGAACAGCGGCAGCAGCAGCGCGGGCTCCTGCATCAGGCCGCGGGTGTGGAAGCTGTCCAGGATGGTGTCGATCAGCGCGCCCGAGCGGACGTTGGTCAGCAGGTAGTCCTCGAAGACCGCCGACCGGTCCACCCCGAGCGCGGTGAGCAGCAGGGCCGCGGTCCAGCCGGTGCGGTCCTTGCCCGCGGTGCAGTGGAAGAGCACCGGCGGGTTCTCCGGCGCCGCCAGCAGTCGCAGCACGGTGGCGAACCGGCTGCGCGCCACCGGGTCCGTGACGAACCATCGGTACAGACCGGTCATCATCTCCGCCGCGCGGCCGTCGCCCAGCAGCTCCCGCTGCTTGACCGGGTCACGATCGGCCAGCGCCTGGCGCAGCGCCACGTAGATGTCGAAGCCCGCCGCGTAGACGGGCAGGTGATGGAGAGTGACGCCGCCGTCCGGCGCGGTGACGCTCAGCGGCTCGGCGGCGTACTCCACCGATGTGATGTCCGCCACAGGCAGGCCGGGCACCCGGTCCGGTCCGGCCTCCCGGACTTCGTCCAGGCTGCGCAGGTCGACCACGTGCCGGACGCCCAGCTCGGCGAACGCGGCGTGGTCCGCCTCGGTCAGCCGGTTCAGTCCGTCGCTGCGCAGCGCCACCCCGACGCGCAGCACCCGGCCGTCGGCGGTCCGGTAACCGCCGAGGTCGCGGGCGTTGACCGCACCCGGGAGCCCCAGGCTGCGCGCGGCCAGTTCGTCCACGGCCGGGACCTCGTGCTCGGACTGTTCGGTCACTTGGGCTCCTCCGGTCAATCCCGACTCCTGGCGCACCAGAGTACGAAGTGCGCCGGCCCGCCGATTCGACGACCCCGGCGTGCACGGGGGGGCTTCTGCGCGCCCGTATACGACATGTTTCACCAGGTGAGACGCATTCATACAGCGCAAATTGTCATGACCCAACCCGACTTAGCGGGACATTAAGTCCGGCTTAACAACTTTCCGGTGTCCAAGGTGGCACCAAGGTGAACGTCTATGACAGATTGGCTGCACTATCACTCGTTCGGCCCATGCACCCGGTATTCCTGGCCCACCATGGTCGGCAGTGACGCGCACGGCTGACCGTGCGATGCGGGGGACACACGTACAACGGGTGGATGCACGGGGGCTCTCCACCCTCCTCAGGGGAGGAACACCACATGGGTCGAGTGACCCGTCGGGCTGCCGCGTGCGCGGCAGCCGGCCTGCTGGCCATGGGCCTGCAGAGCACGACCGCGTTCGCAGCAACGCAGAACCGAATCGACCTCACCGTGCTCGTGGTCGACGACGGCGGTCCCGCCGTCGCCGCGATCACCGCCGAGCTCGCCAGTGAGGGCACGCCCTACACCGTGGTCAAGCTGTCGGACCCCAACCGGCCGCAGATCACCACGGCGTTCCTGAGCGACACCGTCAACGGCACGCCGCGCGCCAAGTTCCAGGGCGTCGTCATGCCGAACGACAACCCGTTCGCCACGGGCTCCACCGAGATGGCCGCGCTGGCCGCCTACGAGGCGCAGTTCGGCATCCGGCAGATCGACGCGTACACCTACGCCCGTCCGGACGTCGGCCTGAACTGGGCTCAGAACCCCGGCTTCATCGGCACCCTGGACGGCATGCAGGGCGCCGTCACCTCGGCCGGCACCGCCGGTCCGTTCGGCTACCTCAAGGGCAGCGTCCCGTTCGAGGACAACGACCCGAGCGTCAGCGAGAGCTACGGCTACCTGGCCACCCCGCTCACCACGCTGCCGACCGGTGCGAGCTTCACGCCGCTGGTGGACATGCCGATCCCGAACTCGACCTCGCGCGGGTCGCTGGTCGGCGAGTACAGCCACGACAGCCGCAAGGAACTGGTCGTCACCTTCGTCTACAACCAGTACCAGCAGCAGTACCGGCTGCTGGCGCGCGGCATGGTGGACTGGCTGACCCAGGGCATCCACCTCGGCTACGACCGGAACTACTTCGCGCTCCACGCGGACGACCTGTTCCTGTCGGACGACCGCTGGGACACCAACCTCAAGTGCACCCCCGGTGACGTGACCTGCCAGCCCGGTACGCCGGCCGACAGCAGCCCGATCCGGATGACGTCCGACGACGTGAACTACCTGCTGCAGTGGCAGAAGGCGAACAACTTCACGATCGACTGGCCGTTCAACGGGTACGGCAGCGAGGACTACCTGTCCAACTCGGGTGCCACCACCGACGGCCTGCTGACCTCGGTGCTGGCGAACCAGTCCCAGATGAAGTTCATCAACCACACCTGGGACCACCCGTTCCTCGGGTGCCAGCAGGACGTCAGCGTCGTGCCGTGGAAGTGCAAGACCGACGCCTCGGGCAACATCCTCTGGGTCAGCCAGGCGGACATCCAGACCGCGATCCAGAAGAACATCGACTGGGCCAAGCAGCAGAACCTCACCATCGACCCGACCGAGCTGCTCACGGGTGAGCACTCCGGGCTGGTGACCACGCCGCAGCAGCCGGTGGACAACCCGAACCTGGCGCCGGCGCTGGCCGCCGAGGGCATCAAGTGGACCGGTTCGGACGCGTCGCGCGAGTCCGGCCAGCGCTACGTCGGCTCCACCCTGACGGTGCCGCGGTACCCGATGAACGTGTTCTACAACGCGGGCCACACCAACGAGGAGGTGGACGAGTACAACTGGATCTACACCAGCAAGGCCAACGGCGGCAGCGGTGTCTGCGAGACCTCCGGCAACTCCACCTGCCTGGCGGCCCCGCTGAACACCAGCACCGGCTACGCCTCGTACATCGTCCCGCTGGAGACCCGGATCGACCTGGGCCACGTGCTCAACAACGACCCGCGGCCGCACTTCGTGCACCAGTCCAACTTCGCCGAGGACCGGATCGCCTACCCGGCGCTCAACAGCATCCTCGGTACGTACAACAACCTGTACAACAGCTCCGCCCCGATCGTGAACCTGCGTGAGGCGCAGATCGGCCAGGAGCTGCAGAAGCGGGCGGCCTGGTCCACGGCCGTCACCACCGGCAAGGTGACCGCGTACCGGATCGGCAACACCGTCACCATCCAGGCGCCGTCCGGCGTCCAGGTGGAGGCCACCATGCCGAACGGCACCGTTCAGAACCAGCTGCTGGGCTCTACCGCGTTCGGTACGGCCTACGCCGGCACCCTGTCGGGCTGGGCCGCTCCGGGCACCTTCCAGAGCTCGGTCACGCTGACCCTCAGCTCGGGCGCCGCCCCGGCCACGGTCAGTGCCGGCGCCGCCAAGGTCGCGCCGTCCACGGTGAAGACCGACAGCACCGCGCCGAAGGCCGTGGTCCCCTCGGGTGCCGCCAAGCCGGTCTCGGCCGGCCCGGGTGACACCAAGGGCACCAAGGCCAAGTCGCTGGTCCCGACCAGCGGCAAGCAGTAACAGCTAGAGAGCACCAACCCACCGGTGCGACTCGTCCGCCAACGAGTCGCACCGGTGCGGCGCCCGGCCGCCACCGGGTGCCACCGATGGGGGGAGAGGAAGCAGGATGCGCGTCACCTTGCTCACTGAGGGGACGTACCCGCACGCACACGGCGGGGTCAGTGTCTGGTGCGACCAGTTGGTCCAAGGCATGCCCGACGTGGAGTTCGACATCATCGCGGTGACCGGTACCGGCGCCGAGGAGCTCGCCTGGGAGCTGCCGCCGCAGGTCAGAAGTGTGACCCCGGCTCCGCTCTGGGGCCCGGCCGCCGGTGGCAAGCCGCCGCGCGGGCGTGAGCTGCGCCGTTTCCTGGACACCTACGAGCGGTTCCTCCACTCCCTCATCGACCCCGTCTACGCCTCCCACTTCGGCACCGAGCTGTACAGCTTCGCCGATCTGGCCCGCCGCGGCCTGCTCAGCCCGGCGCTGCGCACCGAGGGCGCGCTGCGCACCCTGCAGGGCGTGTGGACCCGGCCGTACCTGCCCACCGCGGCGGCCGCCCCCACCCTGCACGACGCCCTGCACGCCACCGACCTGCTGGAGCACGCACTGCGCCCGCTCAGCGTCGAGCCGCCCCACCACGGGGTCGCGCACGCCGTCAGCGGGGGCCTGGCCGCTCTGCCCGGCCTGATCGCCTCCCAGCAGTACGCCGTACCGTTCCTGCTGACCGAGCACGGCATCTACCTGCGCGAGCGCTACTTGGGCTACCGCACCGGGCCGTACCGCTGGCCGGTCAAGGCCCTGCTGCTCGGCTTCTACCGGATGCTGGCCGAGGAGAGCTACGCCCAGGCGGCGCTGGTCACCCCCGGCAACCGGTACAACCGGCGTTGGGAGGAGCGCGGCGGCACCCCGGTCGAGAACATCCGCACCGTCTACAACGGGGTGGACCCCGACCTCTTCCCGGCCGCCGGCCCGGAACCGGCCACGCCGACCCTGAGCTGGGCCGGCCGGGTCGACCCGATCAAGGACCTGGAGACCCTGATCCGCGCGTTCGCGCTGGTCAAGGCCGAGATACCCGACGCCAAGCTGCGGCTGTTCGGCGGCACCGCGCGCGGTGCCGAGGGCTACCGGGACGGCTGCGTCGCGCTGGCCCAGGAGCTGGGCCTGGGCGACTCGGTGGTCTTCGAGGGCCGGGTCGAGCTGATCCAGGACGCGTACGCGGCGGGCAACATCGTGATGCTCTCCAGCATCAGCGAGGGCTTCCCGTTCACCCTGATCGAGGCGATGTCCTCGGGCCGGGCGACGGTCTCCACCGACGTCGGCGGGGTGCGCGAGGCGGTCGGCGACACCGGCCTGGTGGTCCCGCCGCGCGAGCCGGAGCCGATGGCCAAGGCCGCGCTGGAGCTGCTGCGCGACTCCGAGCGGCGCACCCGGATGGGCGCGGCCGCCCGGCTGCGGGTGATCGAACAGTTCACGCTCCGCCAGAACATCGACGGCTTCCGCGCCATCTATACTGAACTCACCGCCGGGCAGCGGAACTTGACGGTCGTTCAGAACGATGCGGAGGGGGCGGCGTGAGCGGTCCGCTGCGGCTGGTCCCGGACGAGGGCACACCCGGCTGGGCCGAGGAGACGATGCGGCTGCGTACGCTGCCGCGTCGGCGCCGGCCCAAGCTCGGCTCGCCCACCGAGCCGGAGCACCCGCCGGTCTCCGCCGACCCGCTCGACGAGCTGGCCGACCGGCTGGCCGAACTGTGCGCCGACGCGGTGCACCCGTACGAGATCGCCGCGTTCCTGGAGTCGGACGGCCTGACCGACGAGCAGGCCGCCCTGCTCTACGGCCGGCCCGACGCCTTCACCCTGGCGGAGGAGCTCTTCGCCAAGGTGGACCGGCGCTACCCGGGCCCGGTCAGCTCCGACAACCCGTGGCGGGCCGACCCGTGGCGCTGCGTGCTGCGCGGGCTGGTCTTCGCCCTGCCGGGCCTGGCCTACCTGCTCGGCGCCGACCTGTTCGCCCCGCACCGGATGCGCTTCGGGATGCCGTCCGGGATGGCCGCGACCGCCGCGGCCACCCTGGTCAGCTGGGCCTGGAACCAGGCGCTGGCGCACCGGGCCTACGCCTGGCTGAGCCGGACCGACCGGCACCGGGCCGGCCTCACCCTGCTGATCGGCGCCCCGGCGGGGGCGCTGCTGGCCGGGGGCACCGGCTGGGTGCTCGGCGGACCGCTGGCCGCGCTGCTCTTCACGCTCGGCCAGTCCGGCTACCTGGCCGCGGCCACCGTGCTGCTGGTGCTGGGCCGGGAGAAGCAACTGCTGGTCGCGCTGGCCCCGTCGGCGGTCGGCGCGCTGCTGGTCCACGTCGTCCAGCTGCCCGGGGCGGTCCGGGCGGCGATACTGCTGGCCACCCTGGCCACGGCGGTCGGCCTGGCCGGCTGGGACCTGCTGCGGTGCAGGCGCCTGCCGGCCACCGACCAGTCGAGCCCCAGCTGGTCGACCACCCTGGCGGCCGGGCTCTTCGGCCTGGGCGTCGGCACCCTGACCATGATCGCGGGCCTGGGCGCCACCCTGCACCACGCCGTGAGCCCCGGCGCCCCGGCGGTGCCGAACTCGGCGGCCGCCGGTCCCGCGCTGGTCGCCCTGACCCTGAGCCTGGGCCTGGCCGAGTGGCTGCTGTACCGCTACCGCTCGCTGGCCACCACCGCACTGCGGGTCAGCCTCAGTCCCGGCGACTTCCGCCGCCGCACCGCGCTGGCCCTGGCCGGCTGCCTGGGCGGTTACCTCGCCGCCGTGGCCGCGCTGGACTACGCGGTCACCCCGCTGTGGGCCTCGGCCCACCTGATCAGCCCCACCCAGCTGGCCGCCCTGCTGCTGCTGTCCGCCGCGCTGTGGACGGCACTGCTGCTGCAGGCGCTCTCGGTGGCCTGGCGCACCGCCGGGCTCGCCCTGGCGGCGGCCGGCTTCGAGATCCTCACCCTGCTCGTCGGCGGTGACCCCGTGACGGCCCAGGTCTACGGCTGTGGAGCAGCAGCCGTCGCCCTGGTCCCGGTCGCCGTCGTCGTGCTGGGGCGCACCACGCGTCACCGCTGAACCTTTCCCACACACCACACGACAGAAGGCAGCACACCGACATGACGACCGTCGCAGTCACCGGGGCCGAGGGATTCATCGGCTCCCACCTGGTCGAGCACCTGGTCGCCCACGGGCACCGCGTCCGGGCCATGGTTCAGTACAACTCCTTCTCCTCCTTCGGATGGCTGGAGACCCTGGACCGGGACACCCTGGACTCGGTGGACATCGTGCTCGGCGACGTGCGCGACCCCGGTTCGGTGACCGGCCTGGTCAAGGGCACGGAGGCGGTCTACCACCTCGCCGCGCTGATCGCGATCCCGTACTCCTACCAGGCACCGCACTCGTACATCGAGACCAACGTCACCGGCACCCTGAACGTGCTGGAGTCGGTGCGCCACCTGGACATCCCGCGCCTGGTGCACACCTCCACCAGCGAGACCTACGGCACCGCGCAGACCGTGCCGATCACCGAGGACCACCCGATCAACACCCAGTCCCCGTACGCGGCCTCCAAGGCCGGCGGCGACCGACTGGCGGACAGCTACCACGCGAGCTTCGACACCCCGGTGGTGACGCTGCGCCCGTTCAACACCTTCGGCCCGCGGCAGTCGATGCGCGCCGTGATCCCGACCGTGATCGCCCAGATCGCCGCCGGGGAGCGCGAGATCACCCTGGGTGACCTGCGGCCCACCCGCGACTTCATGTTCGTCAAGGACACCGCCGCCGCGTTCCACGCGGTCGGCACCGCGCCGGCCGAGACCGTGGTCGGGCGCACCTTCAACGCCGGCACCGGCGGCGAGATCTCGGTCGGCGACCTGGTCACCCTGGTCGGCAAGCTGATGGACGTCGACCTGACGGTCCGCGAGGACGCCCAGCGGATCCGCCCGACCAACTCCGAGGTGATGCGCCTGGTCGCCGACGCCAGCCGGCTGCGCGCCGCCACCGACTGGGCGCCGGCCCACTCCCTGGAGGCCGGCCTGGAGAAGACCATCGCCTTCTTCCGCGACCCCGCCAACCTGGCCCGCTACAAGACCGACCTGTACAACGTGTGACCCAGTCTGAGCACGTTCCGACCCTGAACAACGTCCAGCTCTGAGCACGTAAGACACAGTCCAGTCGACTTCGTGGGGGAGACCACATGCACGCAGTGATCCTGGCCGGCGGCAAGGGCGTTCGGCTGCGCCCGTACACCACCGCACTGCCCAAGCCGCTGGTGCCGATCGGCGACCAGCACGCCATCCTGGAGATCGTGATGCGGCAGCTCGCCGCCGCGGGCTTCAAGACGGTCACGCTCGCCATCGGCCACCTGGGCCACATCATCCGCGCCTACGTCGGCAACGGTTCGCAGTGGGGGCTGCGGGTCGGTTACGCCGTCGAGGACACGCCGCTGGGCACCATGGGCCCGTTGCTCACCATGCTCGACCGGCTGCCCGACAACTTCCTGGTGATGAACGGCGACATCCTCACCGACCTGGACTTCGCCGGGGTGCTCAAGCACCACGAGGACTCCGGTGCGCCGCTCACCATCGCCACCTACGCGCGCGAGGTGAAGATCGACTTCGGTGTGCTGACCACCGAGCGCGGCAGCATCACCGAGTTCCGCGAGAAGCCCAGCTACGACTACCGGGTCTCGATGGGCGTCTACGGCGTCTCGCGCAACGCGCTCGCCAAGTACCAGCCCGGCCTGCCGCTCGGCTTCGACGAGCTGGTGCTGGACCTGCTGGACGCCCAGACCCCGCCGGCCGCCTACGAGTTCAACGGCTACTGGCTGGACATCGGCCGCCCGGACGACTACGACCGCGCCAACGCGGAGTTCGCGCTCCGCCGCGACCTGCTGCTGCCGCACGAGGCCGCGCAGCCGCCGGTCGCCGTGGCCGTGCCCGAGCCCACTGTGATCCCGAGCCAGCCCGCCGCCGCGCCGATCGAGGTGCCGCAGCTGGCCGAGGCGGTCGCCGACGGGCGGGCCGCGTGAGGATCCTGCTGCTGGGCGGGGACGGGTTCCTCGGCCGGCACGTCGCAGCCGCGCTGCGGGCCCTGCCCGCAGCGGAGCTGCGCACGGCCGGCCGGCGCCCGGACCACGACCTGCCACTCGACCTGACTTCCTGTCAGGTCGAGCCGTTGGCCGCCGGGCTGGCCGCACTCGCTCCGGACGTGGTGGTCAACTGCGCCGGGGCGGTGTCCGGTTCGGCGCTGTACCAGACCGAGGTCAACGCCCGCGGACCGGCCGTGCTCGCCGAGGCACTGCAACTGGCCCGGCCCGCGGCGAGGTTGGTCCACCTGGGGTCGGCCGGCGAGTACGGGCCGACCGAGCACGGCAGCTCGCTGACCGAGCAGAGCCAGCCGCGCCCGCTGGGCATCTACGGGGTCAGCAAGCTGGCCGGCACCCTCGCGGTGGCCGAGTCCGCCCTGGACGCGGTGGTGCTGCGGGTCTTCAACCCGCTGGGTCCCGGCTCGCCGACCGCCTCGCTGCCGGGGCGGCTGGCAGCCGAACTGGCCGCGGGGACGGGCGAGGTGATCACCCTGGGCGACTTGAGCGCCTACCGCGACTTCGTGGACGCCCGCGACGTGGCCACGGCGGTCACCGCCGCGGTCACCGCCCCCGGGCCGCTGCCGCGGATCCTCAACGTCGCCGGCGGACGGGCCCAGCCGGTCCGCGCGGTGGCCGAGGGCCTGGTCGCGGCGGCCGGCTTCACCGGCGAACTGGCCGAGACCGGCGCCGGTTCGGCCCGCTCGGCCGCGGTCTCGTGGCAGCAGGCCGACATCTCGGCCGCCCGCGAGGCACTCGGCTGGCAGCCGGCCCACCAGCTCGCCGACAGCCTGCGCGATCTGTGGCAGGCCGTCGCCGGGACCGCCGCGACCGCCGGGGCACGATGACCGGCACCGTCACCGCAGCCCGCCTGCTGGTGCCGCTGTACGTCCACCCCGCGGTGGACCCGGCGGCCTGGCAGGCGGTCACGGCAGCAGGACCCGAAACCGTGCGGGCCGTGGTGCTCAACGTGGCCGACGGTCCCGGACCGGCACGCGAGCCCGCCTTCGCCGAGGCCGCCGCCGGGTTGGCCGCCGCCGGGATCGAGGTGCTCGGCTACGTGGACACCAACTACGGCAGCCGGCCGCACGCCGAGGTGGTCGCGGAGATGCTCAACCACCGCGACTGGTACGGCACCACCGGGGTCTACTTCGACCAGGCCGCCACCCACGCGGCAGCCGTCCCGCACTACCGGCGGCTCGCCGTCGCAGCCCGGGCAGCAGGCTGCGCCACGGTCGCGCTGGGACACGGAGACCACCCCGAACCTGCCTATGCAGAGCCTGAGTTGAGTGACATCCTGGTCACCTTCGAGGGCAGCCTGCTCAGTTACCAGGACCTGGTGCTGCCGCTGTGGACCGGACACCACCCGGCCGAGCGGTTCTGCCACCTGGTCTACGCCGTCCCGTCCGACCGGGCCGAGGCCACCGGCGCGCTGATCGCCTCCCGGCGGGCGGGCACCGGGTGCGTGGTGGCCGGCACCGGGTCCAATCCCTGGGACGGACTGCCCTACGGGCTCTTCGGGCCGACCTCGGCCAGGAGCAGGTCCGCCATTCCCACGCCAGCTCACCCGACCGCTCCGGAGCGCTCGCTGTGACCAGACGTTCCGCCGCCCTGGTGGCGGCCCTCACCCTGACCACCGCGCTGCTCGCGAGCGCCTGCGGCAGCAGCGGCGGGGGTGACGACGGGGACGCCGACCTCCCGCCGCAACCGGCCCCCTCGCTCTCCGACAGCCCCACCGACTCGCCCTCGGCGACGGCCTCCGGATCACCGTCGGGGTCGGCGTCGGCCTCGGGCCCGGCGAGCCCGGGGACCCCGGGCAGCTCCGCCCCGGGCCGCCCCGGCAGCTCGCCGAGCACGCCCGGCACCACCGGTGCGGTCTGGCACCCCGCACCCGGCACCGCCTGGCAGTGGCAGCTGGGCGGCACCGTGGACCAGTCGGTGGACGTGCCGGTCTACGACATCGACGGCTTCGAGAACAGCGCCGCCGTGGTCGCCGCCCTGCACGCCAAGGGCCGCAAGGTGATCTGCTACATCAACGCCGGCTCGTGGGAGGACTACCGCCCCGACGCCGCCGCCTTCCCCAACGCGGTGGAGGGGGCGGGCAACGGCTGGCAGGGCGAGAAGTGGCTCGACATCCGGCAGTTGAACGTGCTCGGCCCGCTGCTCGGCAAGCGGTTCGACATGTGCAAGCAGAAGGGCTTCGACGCGATCGAGCCCGACCTGATGGACGCCTACGCCAACAAGAGCGGGTTCCCGCTCACCGCCGACGAGCAGTTGGCCTTCAACCGGATGGTGGCCAAGCTGGCCCACGACCGGGGCCTGGGGGTCGCGCTCAAGAACGACCTCGACCAGATCCCGCAGCTGGTCAACGACTTCGACTTCGCGGTCAACGAGCAGTGCGCGGAGTACTCGGAGTGCGACAAGCTCACCCCGTTCATCCAGCAGGGCAAGGCGGTGCTGCACGTGGAGTACAACGTGCCGAACGCGTCCTACTGCGCGCAGTCCAAGCAGTTGCAGCTCAGTTCGATGGAGAAGCACCTGGAACTGGACGCCTGGCGCCAGCCCTGCTGACGCCGCGTCCGGTTCCGGTGCCGGTCCGGCTACCCGTCGGGTGACCGCGGTTACTTGACGGCGAGCCAGACCACGCCGACCACGACCACCAGGGCGACGATCGCCCCGATGACGAGGACGCCGCTGCGGTTGCCGCTGCCGGCGCGGTGCACCGACACGTTGCTCTGGGTCTGCGCCGGAGGGGTCTCCACGAAGGCGCGGAACATCTGGGTGCTGCCGGCGGGGTCTTCATAGTTCTCAGCCATGGCAGGGACTCTAACCAATCCGACCAGTCCCGGGACAGCCCGGACCCCTCGGGCGGGTGACGGACCGCCGAACAGCAGCGCGGGCCCCGTCCACAGGCTGTGGA